>CAIPBM010000161.1 GCA_903863295.1 uncultured Verrucomicrobiota bacterium
ACTCTCCTTTCGCGACCTGGCCTCGACCAACGGCATCATGGTGAATGGTTTCCCCGCCCAGGAAGGCATCCTGAGCCCGGGAGACAAACTGAACTTTGGTTCCTACGTCCTCCTCGTCCACTGTGACGATTGACCGGGCATAAGTTGCGTCGGGAGAAGACTCGCTGATGAACTTCTGAAAGTTGCCGCAAAAACACTTTGCCAGCGGCCATTTCTTGTCTTAGCTCTATGACCATGAGCGCTCTCACTTCCTCTCCCGCCTGGCAGAATCTTCTCAAGCATTACGACACGCAGAAAGACGTCCAGATGCGCGATCTCTTCGCGCAGGATCCGGAGCGCTTTAAGAAATTCTCACTCGAGTTCGAAGGTATTCTTTTCGATTTTTCCAAGAACCGCATCACGGACGAAACACTCCGCCTGTTGCGCGCCCTCGCGGTTGATCGCGACGTGCCGGGCTGGGCGAAGAAGATGTTCTCCGGGGAGAAAATCAACACGACCGAGAACCGCGCCGTCCTCCACATCGCCCTCCGCAACCGTTCCAACAGCCCCATCCTCGTCGATGGCAAGGACGTGATGCCGGAGGTGAACGCCGTACTCAAGCACATGGAGGAGTTTTCCACGCAGGTCCGGTCGGGCCAATGGAAAGGCTATACCGGAAAGCCAATCACCGACTTCGTCAACATCGGCATCGGCGGCTCGGATCTCGGCCCCGTCATGGTCACCGAGGCGCTCAAGCCCTACGCCAATGGCCCACGGGCCCATTTCGTCTCCAATGTCGATGGCACCCACATCGTCGAGACCCTGAAACATCTCTCGCCTGAGACGACTCTTTTCATCATCGCGTCAAAAACCTTCACCACGCAGGAAACACTGACCAACGCCCATTCCGCGCGCGATTGGTTCCTCGCCACGGCCAAGGACGAGGCCGCCGTGGCCAAGCATTTCGTGGCTCTCTCCACCAACGAGAAAGAAGTCCGCAAATTCGGCATCGATCCGGCGAATATGTTCGGGTTCTGGGATTGGGTCGGCGGTCGCTACTCACTCTGGAGTGCCATTGGATTGTCCATCGTGCTGAGCATTGGCTTTGAAAATTTTGTCGATCTGCTCGATGGCGCGCACGCCATGGACCAGCACTTCCTCAATACGCCCCCGGAGAAAAATCTGCCACTCACGCTCGGCGTCATTGGCATCTGGTACAACAATTTCTTTGGCGCACGCACCGTGGCGATTCTGCCTTACGACCAGTACATGCATCGCTTCCCCGCCTACTTCCAGCAGGGCGATATGGAGAGCGATGGCAAGGGCGTCTCGAAGGATGGCAAGCCGCTCGATACCGCCAGCGGCCCGGTCATCTGGGGCGAGCCCGGTACGAACGGCCAGCACGCGTTCTATCAACTCATCCACCAAGGCAACCAGCTCGTCCCCGCCGATTTCCTTGCGCCGATCGAGACCCAGAATCCCATTGGAGAACATCATCTCATCCTGCTCTCGAACTTCTATGCTCAAACCGAGGCGCTGATGAAGGGCAAGACGGCGGATGAGGTGCGCGGCGAATTGACCAAAGAAGGCCTGACCGGCGACGCGTTGGAAAAGCTCATCCCGCACAAGGTCTTCACCGGCAATCGCCCGACCAACTCGTTCCTCTTTCCGAAACTGACTCCGAAGACGCTGGGCAGCCTGATCGCGCTCTACGAGCACAAGATCTTCACCCAGGGAATCATCTGGAACATCAATTCCTTTGATCAATGGGGCGTGGAGCTGGGTAAGCAGCTCGCCAAGGCAATTCTGCCCGAGTTGGAGAAGCCGGGGACCATCACCAGCCACGACAGCTCGACCAACGGCCTGATCAACCGGTTCAAGGAATATCGCGCCGACAACGGATTGTAATTGGGTTCCGTGAGACTCCCCGTTGGCCCGGACAACTTGTTGTCCGGGTGCGCAACGCGCACAGGAAGCGATCCGGGCAAGGAATCTCGACGAGCTGAACTTAATCCACCCAGCTTACAGAAGCAATATGAGCTACTCGTTCAATCCTTCAGATTACGTCCACAAGCTGGAGGAAGCCGCCCGCGCAGGAGACTGGACGATCCGCTACCTCTCACCCTCCTCCGCCAGCACCCGACCTTGGCTGCAACGTCTGGCTCCGTCCGCATCGACGGCTCCAAGTCTCTATCTCTCGGCGGGCATTCATGGCGACGAATACTCCGGGCCACTCGCCATTCTGGAGATGCTCGCCCAGCGCGATTTTTTTACCGGCTTCAATGTCACGATTTTCCCGATCCTCAATCCAGACGGACTCGTTCGCGGCATCCGGGAAAACCCCGACGGCATCGACCTGAACCGGGATTACCGGAACTCAAAGTCGGCGGAAATTATCAGTCACATTGAGACCCTTAAGACGTTGGGGCGGTTTAATGCCGCCATGATGCTCCATGAAGATTACGAGGGGATCGGGGCCTATCTTTATGAATTAAACGACGCGCTATCGCCCAATCTCGGCAACGAGATTATCACCGCCATGGGACAGCATGTGCCGATTGACCTGCGACCGGAAATCGAAGAGGTGCTCGCCGTCGGCGGCGTGATTCAGCGCAAAGACCTCATTCTCAAGTTTGGCTCCATTGAAGACCGCCCCGATTGGCCTGAAGCGATCTACCTCAGCATGAATCACACTCGTGTCAGTTACACGACCGAAACGCCCAAGCCTTTTCCCTTGGAGCATCGCGTGCAGGCGCAGATCGCCGCAGTTAGCACCTTGATGAAAGCGCTTAGAAAACAACCGCTTCCTAGTTAAAAATTGGAATTATCGCTCCAAGAAAAATAGTTTGGGAAGGTGATGTTACGAATCGTGCACAGTCGCGATTCCGCCTTGCATTGATCCACCGCAGGCTAAGATAGGGCATGGCCCAAATCCGCAACGTGATTCTCGATTGGTCCGGCACGCTCGTAGACGATTTTAACCCGGTGCTTGATGCCACCAATGAAATCTTCAAGCATCACGGCAAACCCACGTTCACCGCAGACGAATTCCGCGATAAATTCTATCTCCCCTTCCCCGAGTTCTATAAGGAATATCTGCCGGAGATGCAGTTGGCCGAGCTTGATCATCATTACCACACGGCGTTCAAGACCCTGCAAAACGGCATCGCCGCGCTGCCACACTCACTCGACTTTCTCGATTACCTCCAATCGCGCAGCCTGCCCACTTTTCTGCTCAGTTCCATTCACAACGACCATTTTGAGGCCCAAGGTGGACGACTCGGCTGGAAGCACTACTTCAAGCAGGTCTACGCCCAGGCACTCGATAAACGCAAGGTCATCCTCCATCTGCTGGCCGAGCACGACCTTGATCCCGCCGAGACCATTTTCATCGGCGACATGACCCATGACATCGACACCGCGCGCCATGCCGGGGTCATCAGTTGCGCCGTACTGACGGGTTACGATTCACTGGCCAAGCTCAAGGCCTCGAATCCCGATCTGCTCTTCCGCAATTTGCGTGAAGTGCGCGATTACCTGGAGCGTCATCGCGGCGTACCGACCCGTTCACCCGTATCGACCGTCGGAGCCTTGATCTTCAATGACCTAGGCGAAGTGCTGATGATCCAGACCCACAAGTGGAGCAACAAATGGGGCATCCCCGGCGGGAAGATCAAGCTCAACGAGCCTTCCGAGACGGCCCTGCGCCGCGAGATCATGGAGGAGACCGGCCTCCAGTTAAGCGACATCCGGTTTGAACTGGTCCAAGACTGCATTGAACCGCCCGAGTTTTACACCAAGGCCCATTTCCTCCTCCTGAATTATACAGCCAAGGCCGTCGGCACGGAAGTCACCCTCAACGACGAAGCCGAGACCTATCGCTGGGTCTCGCTCGCGGAGGCATCCCAACTCGATCTTAACGGCCCCACCCGAACCCTGCTTGAATATGTCAAACTCCATCCGCGTCGTTGATCTGGAAGTCTGGGCCTTCATCGGGGTGACCAAGGAAGAGCGCGCCCATGCCCAGCGGTTGCTTGTTACCATCGAAATGAAAGTCGAGGGCTTTGCCAAGGCCGCGTCCAAGGATGATGTCTCGCTCACGGTCAATTATTACGATGTCGCCCAGCGGATCAAAGCCATCGCCGCCCATCGCCCGCGTAAGTTATTGGAGACCCTGATTGAGGACACCGCCACCGATTTGCTCAAGACTTACCCCATCCAAAAACTTGGGCTGGAAATCAAAAAGTTCATTCTGCCCGATGCGGCCTACGTCTCCGTCAAGTCTGAGCGGAACAAGACTACCTGACGCGCTAAGTCTGAGCTTCAGCGCAACTTTATCGCATTTTCATAAATTCTATAGCCGGGCGGATATGTATCCTGAAGGGATACCATCCTATAGCCCAGGGTTGGCGCACCAGCGCCTACCCTGGGTCAGCCTCCCCACAGCCTACGCTGTAGGGGTAGAATCGCCTCAGAAAACGAGCATACTTCAACGCTTACAGCGTAGGGAACTCGTGCCGGGTTCCCAGGGTAGGCGTTGCTACGCCAACCCTGGGCTATAGGATTGCCAGCCTTTCAGGCTGGCCACAGTATCAAGAAAAACACTCTGAAAACTTAAAGCTCAATCCCCTCACCTGCCGGAGGAACGATGACCTTCATCCCCGGGGCCTGAGCCGCCAGTTCCTGCTGGAACCAGGCCAGCGCCGGAGGATCGCCGTGGACGAGAACACAGGCCCGCGGGTTCACATCGAGAATATATTGGAGCAAATCCTCACGCTGACCATGCGCGGTGAAATCAAAATGCTCCACGCGACAGCGCACCGGCTGGGCCCCGTAAGAGGCATTCAACGTGACCGGATCGCCCTGTTTCGTGGCCCGCAGGCGTCCCGCCGGCGACTCCGGATCGCAATAACCGACAAAGAAGATGCTGTGGCGATCGTGGGCCAGAAATTCCTGCGCAAAAATATTCGAGAGCGTGTTCTCCGTCATCATGCCGGAGGAGATCAGATAGATATGTCCCTTCTTGGGACTGAACTGTCCCGCGCGACGGCCATCCATGACCTGATATTGAATATCCTCAAGCAGACGTAACTTCGGATATTTCCTCCGGGTGCGCCCGGCCAGGCGGTCATAGATTTCACAAAAGGATCGCCCCAGCCCGCCGATGTATATCGGCGTTTCCGGCAGGCGGCGGCTTTTCTGGAAGAAATGCAATTGCGCGAGCAGTTCCTGCGTCTTGCCCATGGCAAAGACCGGCATCAACACCGCCCCGCCCCGGGCAAAGGTCTGCTCAATCGCGGCGGCAAGTCGCTCCACTTCAGCTTCCCGCGTAAAGCCCTCCGGCCTCGCCTGGGAACCGCGCGTGGTCTCCGTGATCAGGACATCGATTCCATCGCGCGGAAATTCAGCTCCGCGCACCAGGGTCTGGTCGGCAAAGTTCACATCTCCCGTATAAAAGATGGTCCGGCCGCGATGCCTCAGCGCGGTTCCCGTGGAACCGAGAATGTGCCCGGCATCGTGAAAATCAAAGGTCAGCGGCTCGTTCTCCGGATCGGGATAGCCCTGCAATGACCAGGGCCGCTGCAATCCGCACGCCTGCCAGACCTTCACCAGTTGATCCAATTCGCGATGCGTGAAGAGTGGATATTCTGCGATCCCCTTCTCCGCCTTTTGCTTGAGCATCACCTGGACTGAATTATGGAGCAGCGGCTCCGAGAGATAATAGGTCGCCTCGCTCAGGAAGACGCGCGCGCTGGGATGATCGCGCATCAAGAGGGGAAGAGCTCCGGTATGATCGTGATGGGCGTGGCTGACCAAAATGGCATCGACGGAGTCGAACTTCAGCTTCTCGAGTTGGGGCAGCCCCTGGATTCCCTCTCCACGCGGATGCATGCCGGCATCCAGCACGATTCGCCCGTCTTCGCCAAAATCGAGCAGGTAGGAATTGGCGCCGATCTCATTGGCGCGGGTCAGGTTGGTCAGAATCATGAAAGGTTGGTAAGGAAGGCGCTGCCGCCAGAATGACATTCCCAAAACCGCCACCAATGGCTATACCCAAATAGCTCCACGACCCAAAAAAATGAAACTCTCCCGTTTCCCCTCGGTACATCGCTTTCTAGGTCTCGTCCTCGTCTGCGGCTTTTTTCTGGCCACGTTCTCGAAGACTAACGCCCAAACGGACGAGCAGCTCAACAGCGCCCGCAAGGTCGCGGCGGCCTGGCTGGCCCAGATCGATTCCGGTTATTATGGCCCGAGTTATGACGCTGCCTGCTCTGCCATGCAGCAAAAAGTCGGGGGCAAAGACAAGTGGTCCCTCGTCTTGCAGACGATTCGTGCGCCATGGGGCGGAGTGGTCACACGTAAAGAAGTTGGCCACACCTTCCGGCCAGATGGCGTGGAGGGTTTGCCCGGCGAGTGCATGTTTATCACCTACAACACGTCGTTTAAGAAACTTGACCAGGGAATTGAGGCGGTCGCGCTACAATGGGACGGGGACAGTTGGCGTCCTGCCGGCTACAATGCCATGGCAAAACCAGCCGATTCTAACAGCAGCAATGGCAGTCAGCCTCCTCCCCCAAGCGTCCCGCCCCAGCCGTTGCCGCAGTAACTTTACCCGAGTAACTCGACGCTGACTTCATAGCGCAGGAACGGCGTGATCAGGTAGACGCCGCCAAAGGCTTCCAACGCCACATCGCGAACTTCCCGCGCCACTTCCAGTCCGATTTTCGTCGCCGAGATATCGTCCGAGCAACCGCGCAGACGTTCGCGCAAGGAATCGGCAATCTTGATGCCCGGCACCTCGTTATGGAGGAACTCGGCATTGCGGGAACTCAACAGCGGCATCACGCCCAGGAACACCGGAACCCCCAGCGGCTTCAGGCGGGCTACCGTGCGACAAGCCAGCTCAAGATCGAACACCGGCTGGGTCATGACATACTGCGCCCCGGCGGCCAGCTTGCTCTCCAGCTTCTTCAACTGCGAATCGAAGTTCAGCGCATTGGGATTGAACGCGCATCCGATGAGGAACTTCGTCTGGCCATTCAAGGGACGCCCGACCGCATTGACGCCACGGTTCATCCCCGTCAGCAACTTGATCAGGCCAACGGAGTTCAGGTCGTAGACGGAAGTCGCCCCGGGATGATCGCCCACCTTGGCGGGATCGCCCGTCAGGGCCAACACATGACGGAAACCGAGTGTGCCCAGCCCCATGATCTCCGACTGCAGGCCAAGGAGATTGCGGTCGCGGCAAGCCAGGTGAATGAGCGAAGTCAGCCCCACTTCCTCGCGGACACGAATCGCCGCCGCGAAATTGCTCACGCGCAGGATGGCCAGTGAATTATCGGCCAGCGTGATCGCCGCAGCTCCCGCTTCTTTCAAAGCGCGGGCACCTGCAAGGAACTTGTCCATGGACAGCCCCTTGGGCGAATCGAGCTCGACAATCGATACGGGCTTCGTCTTCATCAGCTCCAGAATCGAGACCTCTTCCGCTCGCGAAATCGAGGTGGTCTTCGACTCGACAGTTTCTACGACGGGCCTCGATATTGCGCGGGCGGCTTTCTTCACCCACGCCGATTTCAGGGCGCGCAGGATGGGCGCCATCGCCGCGATATGCTCCGGTGTTGTGCCATAATCGCCCCCAATCAGCCGGGCTCCCTCCGCCACCAACTGGGGAACCGTGGCGGCGAAGTAAGCCGCACTGGCGGCGTAGTTAAAGCGTCCCTCGTAAAACTCCGGTTTACCTGCGTTCGGAAAAACGGAAAGGAGATCGCCTTCGTCCACGGCCAGCTTGGAGAGGAGATGTAGGCAGGCCTGGGGACCACAGGTCCCATTAATGCCCACGACATCCGCCCCCGCGGTACGAAGGATTTTCACCGCCTCAGGAAATGTCTCGCCCGAAATCAAACGTCCCTCCTCACTCACCGCCAGGGAGGTCACCACTGGAATTTTGGACAGGCTGCGGAAAACATCCAGCGCGAGCAGGAGTTCGTCGAGCGCGGGAAATGTTTCCAGGAAAATCAAATCGCACCCGCCCTCCAGCAACGCGGAAATCTGTTCACGAAACAGGGCCTGACGATCGTCACGCGAAATCTCGCCATCCGCTGGTCGCAGCGAGAGCGGACCAACCGATCCGCCGATAAAGACCTCCCGTCCCTGGACAGCTTCCCGGGCGACCTGGACGGAACGGGCATTGATTTCGGTCACTTTTTCTTCAAGGCCATAGCGAGCCAACCGGAGTCGATTGGCGCCGAAGCTATTCGTCTCAATCACCTGCGCCCCGGCATCAGCGTACTCCTGGTAAACGCGGGCCACCAAGTCGGGACGGGTCAGGTTCACTTCCTCCAGGCAATGATGCAGTGGCACCCCCAATTCATAGAGGTAAGTGCCCGTCGCGCCGTCACCCAGCACAACGCGTTCGCGGAGGAGATCGAGAAAATTTGCCATAAAGTGGTTTGCCGTTAAGGGAAACAGGTTATCTTAAATCGAGTGATGGCCGAGTCTTTTTCCACGTTATGAATCGCACCAAGAACGGCCTCAAGCTGACCGGGAACGAATCGGTTGATCAAGATATTCTCGCCTTGATCGCCAAGTGGAAGGTTTCCGGGTTCACCGACGACTTCGCTGAGATGGTCGCCTCGCTCTATCGCCTTTCCCAGCAAAACCCCACTTCCAGCGACATGGTTCTTTTCAAGCGGTCCATGGCGGAATTGCGCCATGCCCAGAAGGTCTTCGCCCCGTATCGCGACGTGAAGAAGATATGCATCTTTGGTTCGGCCCGAACGCCCCCCTCCGCCAAGATCTACACCTGCGCCCGTGATTTCGCCCAGTTGATGACTGAATCGGGCTACATGACGATTACCGGCGCCGGCCCCGGAATTATGGATGCGGCGCAACACGGCGCGGGACGGGAAAAAAGTTTTGGCCTTAACATCATGTTGCCCTTTGAACAAGGGGCCAACGAGATCATCCGCGACGACCCCAAGCTCATCTCGTTCCGTTATTTCTTCACCCGCAAGCTGACCTTTCTCCGGGAAGCCAGCGCCGTCGCGGCATTTCCCGGCGGTTTCGGCACATTGGACGAAGCCATGGAAGTCGTCACCCTGCTGCAAACCGGCAAGGCGCGGCTCATCCCCATGGTTTTGATCGACGAACCACGCGGGACGTTCTGGAAAAATTTCATCGAGTATGTCAGCGAACATCTCATGGCTGACAAGCTGATCTCGGCCGAGGATCTCAGCCTCTTCCGTTACACCACCAGCATTACCGAAGCCCGCAACGAAATTCTCCGCTTTTATCACAATTTCCACTCCTATCGCTTTATCGGGCGCAACCTGGTCATCCGGCTGCAGCGGCGGTTGAGCGATCAAAAGCTCGCGGAACTCCACAAGGAATACCTGAGCATCCTCCGCCCTCCGGCCGAGATGTTTCAATGCGACGCCCTGCCCGAGGAGGCGAACGAACCGGAAATCGCCAGCCTTCCCCGCCTTTGCCTCACCTTCAACCGGATTCACTACGGATTTCTCCGTCACCTGATCGACCGGTTGAATGAGACTTAGGCCACGCTCCTAGGGCGTGTAGCTAATCCCGGTTGCCGAAGAGATATCGACGTTTACAGCGGTATTGGACGTGACCGTATTGCCGGAGATCGTCGTTCCGTTACAGGCACCGTTGGCATAAATACCGGTGACGTTGAAACGGATCGTGTCATCAATCACGGTATTGTTCTTTGAGGAAAGGATGGTCAATCCATCGCCACCATTGTATTCGATCGTGTCCTGAAATTTCGTCGCCACGCCGCCGATGGTCGTACCTGATGTTCCCGAATCGAGATAAATTCCGCCCTGTTGATTCGGAATAATATTCGAGAGTGCGCCAATGCCCACATTGGAACCGAAAATGACATTATCATGGGCGCGATCAAGAATCGCGATGCCATACCCCACGTTACCGGAAGCATATACCGTCGGCTCTACCGAGGGCTGAAATCCGCCAATGGCATTGCCATGGGCCGTTCCGCTGAGGACGATGCCATTATATTGATTGGGAATGGACCCATTGATATCGGTGGTCGTGCCCACGGAAGTATCGGTGATTTGCACGCCCGAAGCATTTCCGCCGATCTCAATTCCGTTGCCGTTATTGCCGGAAATAATGCAGGTGCGGATCGTATTATTGCCTCCCGTTGAGGTGATCAAGATACCATCCTGGCCATTGGGCGCCGCCACCACTTTGAAAGCCGGAATACCCCCGAAAGTGTTGAAGGAGATAAATCCGTTCGCGGTATCCACGACTTCAATTCCATTCTCGGTATTTCCGGAAATGACATTGCCGAGTGGAATGACGCCACCAATCTGCGTGTTTGCCGAGGAACCACAGATGAGCACGCCATCGCCTGCATTGGGGACAAGGGCGGTATTGTCAGATCCCATCCCCACAAAGTTGGCTTGGATGGTCACGTTATTGGAGTTGTTGACCCGGATGCCATTTCCTCCGTTACCCCCGATCACATTGTAAAAAACAAAGGGATTCTGATACAAAGTGCATCCGATAAAAGAGGTGTCGTTTGCGCTCTCCACGTCGACACCATCAAGGCGGTTTCCCAGGACGTTCGTCCCGGTGAAATCGGTGCCGATAAAGTTTCCACTCAACACATTTTGGATGGAACCTCCATTGATCAAGACTCAGTTAGCATGGTTTCCGGAGATGAGATTTCCCTGCGGAGGACGCTGGAAGACCGGTGTTACCGTGCCTTTCGTACCCGTCGGATTATTCAAACCCGTTGCCTGGCCACCGATCAAATTACCCGTTGCGCCCCCCGTGATCAGAATGCCATTCAGTGCATTTCCAAATGCCGGGTTTGTACTGCCGTGGATATCGGTTCCAATATAGTTCATCGCAACCGTGTTCGCGTTTGAGCCATTGAGGCTGATGCCATTACCCAGGTTACCGCTGATCACGTTTGAGAGCTGAAATCCAATATTGATGGTCGATTGAAAGGAAAATGTGGGGCTTCCTGCGACGATCCCGACCACGTTGTAGCCATAAACGGAATTCGCACTCAAGATTCCTGGAGCTGTGCTGGGATAATTCAAATCCACCCATAAACCCAGGCCAAAAGACGAATCGGCCTTGCGTCGAACCGAAACCCACGACCCCTGCTCGAAGCTGGTTCCAGTTTGCAATGAATCGGCACAGAGCGTGTAGACGCCGGGCTCACTGCTGCTGATGCCTTCAAAGTGCGTAATAAAATTTACCCCGACTGGGCCGTTGGGATAATCAAATGTCGCCCAGTTGGAAAAGGCTCCTGATTTCGCATCGTAATCAACGAGGTAAGCCCGCCCCTGCGTGAGAGGCCGGTCCTGATGTTTTAAATTATTCGTCACCACCGGGCTGTAGCCCCCGCAGATGGTGTATTTGTTTTTGCCATTGTACCAGATTCCGTAGGCCGTGGTGGTCTTGGAACCGGGATAGACGATGTTGGTCACAAATGCATGGGTGCGGACGTTATAGATATAGGCAACACCACTTCCCGGAGCGGGCTGGCCACCTCCGAGACTGGGGCCATCCGCGTTGCCGACCGCCAAATCCTCCATGGTGCTATGGGTGTACTGATACTTGGCGTTCGGATAATCGATGCTCAGAAAAGTTCCTCCTGAGGGAAGTTGACTGGTTGTTCCCTGCCAGAGAAAACCGTGATTATAAATTGTGGTATCGCTGCTATTCCGATAGCTGCCCACGAGCCTGAGCTGACCGCCGTTGAGATTGTCCGGGCCATAAACGCTCGTCGAGGTGATGGTTGAGCCGGGATACTGAACCGTGTAGCTCGTTCCACCTCCCGATAAGGGTCCAACGTAGAGCAAGCCATTCGCGTCCGACGAACCGCAAATCAAAAACTGTCCTTCATGCGAGCCGTAATTCCTCAAGCCCTGCCAGGCGGTCACGGGTTGAACGGTAAACTTCGTCGTATCCGAGGTATTGTAATATGAGATACTCGACACCGGATCGTTGCTGCCAATCAGATTCCCCGAAGACATGGAGAGAATCTTGATCCCGTCACCGGAGTTCGCTGCCACAACTCCCCCCGTCGTCAGGCCAATATAATTACCTTCAATCACACAGCCGGGAGCCCCTATCGTTAAAGCGTCGCTGGAGGCGTTAACCAAGGAAAGAGCCTTGATCACGGTGCCCGGCGCCCCTTTGGCAATAGTCAAACCCGTGTTGCCGGAAAAGTTAATCGAAACTACGGGGCTGGAAGAAAAGCCGGGAGCCGTCGTCCCGTCGATGGTCATGGGAGAGTTAATGAGCGGAAGCGATGAAGACAAATTAATCGTGCCCGCCGTTGCAAAGGCGATTGTGTTACCGGAGCCACCTCTGGCAGCAAGAATCGCAGCCCGGAACGAGCCCGGACCTGCGTTTTTTAGCGTAGTTACTGTGTAGGTAGTCGCATTTGCATTTAATGTCATTAACGCAACAGAGAAGCATAGGGAGGCCAAAGAAAGTATTTTCATAGTAATGTTCCGTAGAATTCGGTTTTTGGCTTAGAACGATCCAAGCGTTTAATAATCGTCACCTGCGAATTAATTTTATAGTTCAAAACATCATGAACTTCAATCTATTCTTCACCTTAGTCGCTGGAAAACGAGATTTGAATAGCCCAGAGCGAATCCATTCAATCGTGTTCTGAGCCACATCGTGACAGGTCTAAAACACTTGCGGCATGCCCTCAGTCAGGAAACGAATCTGCTGCAAAATACCCGCTTCACTTCCAGCGAGCATGAGGCGCTGGGCAGGCTCGTGCATCGGCTCATAGCTGAGGCGGTAGGTTCCAAAATGCATCGGAACGAAGGTCGTCGACTTGAGTTCGTGAAAAGCCTGCACCGCCTGCTCCGGCCCCATGTGGACATCGCGGAACGACGGCGGTTCATAGGCACCGATCGGGAGGAGAGCGATCTCGGGCGCAAGACGCCGGCCGATCTCCCGGAAGCCGGAGAAGTAAGCGGAGTCCCCGCAATGATAGACCTGCCGACCCTCGTACTCGATGACGAACCCGCCATAACCCCGGTGCCGGTCGTGGAGCACGCGCGCGCCCCAATGCTTGGCCGGGGTGAAGGTGATCTTCAAGTCACGATAAGACCACTCGTCCCACCAGTTCATTTCCTGCACCTGCTCAAAGCCGAGATCGTGGACCAAGTTGGTCACCCCGGAGGGCACCACGATGGGCTGCTGTGCGGCAATCGCGCGGAGGGTCCGCCGATTCAGGTGATCGAAATGGGCGTGGCTGATGAGGACGAGATCAATGTTGGGCAAGTCACTGATGGCCAGCCCCGCACGCTTGAGCCGCTTGATCACGATCAGCCAGTTCGCCCAATTCGGATCGACCAGAATGTTGTGCCTGGGCGTTTGGATCAGGAACGAGGCGTGCCCGATCCAGGTCAAACCAATCTGCCCCTGCTGGAGCGTGGGGAAGACAGGACGATGCTCAATGCCCGATTTCTTCACAAAGAAGGAGGGGATTAACACCTCCGTGATGAAATTGCGCTCGCTCCAGCGCGTGGCTTTTTTCTTCTCTTTCTTCCGTTTGGGATGAGGTACTACCATGGTGACACTTACAACGTGCGATAACGCTGTCCTGACGCAACCCCTATCTTGCCCTGAAGAAATCGATAATGAAACGTGATTCTTTGCCCGTGGCCCCCCCCTCCAAGGAGGAACTGCGCCGGATCATGCGTGCGCGCCTCCGGGAAATCGACCCGGCACGACGCGCCGAGGCCTCCCTGCTCATCTGCCATGCTGCGGCCCATCTACCGGAATTCAAAAGAGCGCGATGCGTGGCCCTTTTCTCTCCCCTCGCCTCGGAACCTGATGTGCGGCTGCTCGTCGAGGAAGCCTGGGCCGAGGGAAAGCGGGTCGCCTTTCCCCTCATGATCCCGCACAAGAATGGCCCGGAACTCGACTGGCATGAGGTCGCCAACTGGGAGGAATTGGTCGTGCCGGGCCCCTTTGGTTTGCGGGAACCCGATCCGCTGCGAGCGCCCAGGATTTCCCTGGCGGAACTCGAGTGTGCCTTTATTCCGGGGCTTGCCTTTGAAAAACATGGCCTTCGCCTGGGCCGCGGCGGCGGCTTCTACGACTATTTTCTTTCCCGAACTCCTGCGAGCCTGCCTCACTTCGGGCTGATGTTTGCCTGTCAGCAGGCGGAGACGATCCCGCATGAACCCCACGATCAAAAGCTCCAGGCACTCTTGACCGAGACTCAAACCTGGCGTTTCAAAGCTGGAAAAGCCTAGACCCACTTTCCGAACGCATGTCCAAACGATTCACTAAAAGGAACGGTTCTCCGGTTCAAGCTCCGTCCGCCTCTCCGCAAAGTTTTCACGCTTTCCGTACCGCACTTTACGCCTCCTGCTTTGGCGATAAACGTCGCACCCGCCTCACCCTACTCTTTGCGCTTCTGATCCTGCTCGGCATAGCTGCGGGAACTTACCAATACCGGATCCTTAAACTTAATCATCGTCGTGCCTACGTCCACTATCAGCAGGCAAACGATCTTTTCCATCAGGGAAAAGCAGATGCTGCCGCCGCTGAATATCAGTCCGCACTCCTCCTCGATCCTCTCTTTGCAGAAGCGCACAACAACTACGGCATCGTCCTCTTTCAAAAAGGGGAGATTGACGAGGCCATCGACGAGTACCAGAAAGCACTGCAGATCCATTCCAATTACACGGAAGCCCACAATAATCTCGGGGTCTTGCTCTCCAAGGAAAAGCGCTGGGACGAGGCGATCAAGCAATACCGCCAAACCCTCGATCTCGATCCCGATTATGTCGGAGCACGCAATAACCTCGCCGTGGCTCTCTTCAACAACGGTCAGACCGATGAAGCCGTGGCCCAGTTGGAAGAAGCCGTGCGACGCAATCCAACCAATGTCGACGCACAGAAAAATCTCGCCCGGGTCAAGGCGATCCTTCAGTCCGCACCCGCCTCGAAATGAAGACGACGGGATTTCTCCTTCCCCTCCTGTTAGCGCTCGTGACCTTCCTGGTTTATGGGCCCTCGCTTAAATCCGATTTCGTCTACGATGCGCAACTGGAAATCCTGGAAGAAGGATTCATCACCTCCCCGTCCAATCTCCCTGACGTCCTTTCGCTCAAGGTCCTGGGCATGCCTCTCCTGCTCGGATCACGCCCCGGGCAACTCCTCTACCTGATGCTGATCGCCAGCATCTGCGGCAAGACTCCATTCGGCTATCATCTCTGCAGCAACCTCCTCCATGCGGCGAACGTTGCACTTCTCTTCATTCTGCTGCGCCGATTGATCGCGGCTGAATTCACGGGCCTCACGGCAGATGGAGCAGGCAAAGCCAACTGGGCCGCGGTGGTAGTAACCTTGATCTTTGCTCTTCATCCCATCGCGGTCGAACCGGTTGCGGAGATCAGTTACAGCTCCTCCCTCCTGGTAACACTCTTCACGTTGTTGGCCCTCCTTGCGGCCACCGCGTTCCGTCCCGATCAACTCCGTTCCACTCTCAGCATGGGAAGTGCCGGAACCCTCTGCGCCCTGGCGGCGGTCATGTCGAAGGAATCCGGGATCGCCGCGGCGCTGAGTCTCGTCGTCTATTGGTATGTCTTTCGCCGTGCTGAACCCCGTCAACCTTGGTTTCTATTTTTAGGCAGCTCCCTCCTCGTGACCGCTTTGTTTCTGGTAGCCCGCTTTTATTTGGCTCCGCCATCTCCAACCCATTTCGATTATCTCGGTGGCTCGATTTATCAGGTTTTCCTGATCCAACCCCACCTCTGGGTCTACATGATGGGCAAACTGATCTGGCCCCTCTCGCTCTCGGCTGATTACACCCCGGAAAACAGCGATGGCATTCCGCTCGTCGTCGGCTATGCCGTTTTGGCCGCCGTTGTCCTCGCCCAGGATTGGCTCGCGAATCGAAGCCGGATCGGCGCACTGGGCGTCGCCCTTTATTGGCTGGGATTGCTCACGGTCTCCAATTTTATCCCGCTCTACCGTGCCTTGGCCGACCGCTTTTATTACCTGCCGCTCGCGGGGATCGCGATGCAACTTCTCGCTTTACTGCTCATCCTGCAAAAGTCATCTCAAGCGTATCGCGCCTTATTGATTTTACTTCTGGTCGCCCTTATCCCGCTGACCTTTCTGACCTTCCAACGCCAGCAGGTCTTTGCCAATACCATCGCGCTGTGGACCGATACCGTCCGCGTCAGTCCCACGTCATCGACCGCCCTGGCGGGTTATGGCCTTATCCTTTACCAGCGCGGCCAGGTCGACGAGGCCATCCTCGAATACGAAAAAGCCTTGAAGATCACGCCCAACACGGTCAAGCCCCTGAACAACTATGGCGTGGCCCTCCTTCACCAAGGGCGAATTGAAGAGGCCTCTGCCGTTTTTCGACACGCCATCAGCCTCGATCCCAGGATGGCCGCAGCCCAAGCCAATCTTGGCGCAGCCCTGGCCCGGCAAGGCCAGGTTGAAGAGGCCATTCTCCATCTTCAAGAAGCCCTCCGGCTGGATCCTGATAATCTTGAAGCCCGGCAAAATTTAGCTACCGAAGAAGCTCGTCTCCATCAGCCTGCGACCGAAAAACAGTCGCCTACTCCTTGAAAGTCTAAGCAGGGGCTTTGATCAATTGCCTTTGACGTCGGCGAATGCTTTTCTCCACACAGGATCGCTGGGAAAAACCGGGCGCCACGCCAACGACCACTTCCGGCCATCAATTTCCACGGCATCATCCGGATTTGCAAATGATACGAATTTCTCCAGGTCACCCTGCATGGAGCTATCGAGGAAAATGGAGAAACCATTGCCCCGCGTGATCGCGCGGTCAGAGCCCAGATCGGGCCAGCTCTTCGGCCAAGGAAGCGACTTACCCGGAGCCTCGTCGTCAGGCCAAACCATCGCCTCCACGTAAACGGGATGCCACCGGCGGGCTTCCTGGAAATCGAGCGTCCATAGATAGTCGTAGAGCTCGCGAATCGCCGCTGGCAGATTCCCACTGTGCGCCGCTTTTTCACCCTGACGATTGAGCCCATGGACAGAGATGACCGTCTCCCGTCCATCCACATGAAAATAGAAAAGGGCGCTGCCGTCATCCGGTGATTCCGAGACAGAGTAGACCGGCTTGATCTCGGGTAGATCGGTCACCGTCTCAAGCTTGGCGGTGATGGCGGACAAGGCCTCGTAACTGAGCTTGGCGTAAAAGTAGGTCGTGCCGCGCTTCCCGGAACCTTCCCGGGCATAGATCACATCGCCATTTTCATAGATGGCGATGTGCGGCGTCTCGGCTCCCACCACCGGAGCCAGTGGGTCTTCCTCAACCAATACCGCCAGGGGCTGCGGCCCGGCAAAAGGCTGAAAATCCTTGGCCCGGGCGCAAACAGAAAGTCCTATGAAGAAGACGAGCAGCAAAGTCCGGAACAACATAGGACGGCGGGCGTTTACTCCCCGATTTGCGCTTTATAACCGGCCGCATCCTTCAAGGCCTCAAGCTCCGCAGGCTGCGACACCTTGATACGATAGAGCCATGCCGCGCCGTAGGAGTCCTGGTTGACCAGTTCCGGCTGTTTGACGAGTTGCGCGTTAACCTCGACGACTTCACCCGTGACCGGCGAATAGATATCGGATGCGGCCTTGACCGATTCAATGACCGCAATCGTCGCACCTGCCGTGGCCTGTGCGCCGACTTTGGGCAAATCAACGTAGACCACGTCGCTAAGTTCCTGCTGCGCGTGATCCGTGATGCCGACGGTGCCGATTCCTCCCTCAACGGAAATCCATTCGTGGGAGGCGGCGTAACGAAGTTGTTCGGGTATATTGCTCATGGGAAATCGAATGCTGGCTTACGATTGGCGTTTGTAAAAGGGCTTTTTCACCACTTCCACCTGGACGGGCGTTCCACGCACTTGCAGAACCAGCGACGTGCCCGGCTCGGCATAATCCGCTTTCACATAAGCCAGGCCGATCCCGTACCCAAGACTGGGTGATGGCGCTCCGCTGCTTACTTCACCCACGTCCAGGGCGTCGTGGAAAAGATGATAGTGGGGACGTGGAGGCGGCCCTTGATTCTTGAGGCGAAAGGCGATCAGTTTCTCCTTCACCCCCTCGATCTTTTGCTTCTCCAATACCTCCTTGCCGGGGAACGGGTCCACCTTGGTCAGGGAGACAAAGAACCCAAGCCCTGCTTCCAGCGGAGTCCGCTGCGCCGAAAGGTCATTCCCATTCAGCGGAAGGCATGCTTCAAGTCGCAATGTATCGCGCGCGCCGAGTCCACACGGTTTCAAGCCGAATGGCTTGCCCGCTTCCAACAGCGCGAGAAAGAAGCTTTCCGCGATCTCGTTGGCAAAGAAAAGCTCGATACCGTCCTCGCCGGTATAACCGGTCCGCGCGACGAGAATCGGCTGACAATTCCAGGAACAATTGGTGATCTGGTTCCGCTTTGGCTCCGTCCAACCGGAAGCGAAGAAGGTGCGGGCAATCTCAAGCGCCTTCGGTCCCTGAAGCGCGAGGGCACTATAGAGGAAACTCCGGTCCGCAAAGCTGTCGCCCCCGCCAATCGATTCCTTCAGCTTGCCCTGGATCCAGGCCCGGTCTTCGTCAATCTTCGAGGCATTGACGACCAGTAAATATTCCGTTTCGCGCAGCCGGTAAAGAATCAGGTCATCAATGACGCCCCCTTCTTCATTGAGCATGAGCGTGTATTGTCCCTCGCCGATGGAGAGCTTCTCCACGTCATTCGTCAGTAATCCGTTCAGAAAACCCTTGGCCTGCGGGTGACTCAGGAAAAACTCACCCATGTGGGAGATATCGAAAAGGCCCGCGGCTTCCCGCACCGCCTTGTGCTCTTCCACGATACCGGTGTACTGAACCGGCATGTGCCATCCGCCGAATTCGACGAGACGCGCACCGAGTTTTTGATGGGCGGCATGGAGCGCAGTTTTCTTCAAGGTGGCAGGATCGGTCATAGGTGTAATCTTGGCTAAAAAAGTAAGCTGCTCCTAGCGATAATAAGTGGCTTCCAGCAACCGCGCGGCTTCGATGAAGCCCTCGTGCAGGACTTGCGAGCGGGACGCCGCCAGAAGCAAAGCCTGCACCGCCGTCGTGCGGGTATCGGCCCCCAGCAACCGGGCGGCAGCGCGAACCAACGCATTGTCTTCACCGCTGGAGGCGAGGATGCGGAAATCCCGGCTCTCACTCGCGCTCATGCAACCGTCCACGAGTTCAAAATAGGCGGGATCAATCGGCACCCGGGCCATTTCCAGCAGGGCAAAACCGCGAAAGATACTCGAGACGTAGGCCACCCGGGCCGAGCGTTGATTATGGTGCAGTTGGAGGACGTAATCCCCCACGCTCATCCCCCTTTGTTTCGCCGCTTCAACGACTTCAAGGCTGATGGTAACGGTGCGGCGGGTTTTGGGGGACACATCCAGAGAATAGAGCCGCGGCTTGCGCTGGTCAAATTCATGAAAAAAAGAAATGGAGTGGCGGGAGAAGTAGCCGTCGGTGAGCATGCGATTGGTTTAAGGAAGCTCATCTTCCTTTGCTTGTAACGGGAAAAGATGGAGAATTTGGCTAATGATCAAGAAAGGTTACCTTATCCCATGAAGCTTTTCGAAATCCGCGACTCTTTTGGCCTTGATCATCTTCAGCGTGGTGAATGCCTACCCCTCGACCCACGTCCTGATGAAGTGATGATCCGCATCCGCGCGGTCTCGCTCAATTATCGCGACCTCCTCGTCGTCCAGGGCAAGTACAACCCCAAGATGAAACTCCCCCGCGTCCCGCTCTCGGATGGCGCTGGCGAAGTGGTCTCGGTTGGTTCCGAGGTGACCGCATGGAAAGCCGGGGATCGCGTTGTCATCCCGTTCTTTCCGGATTGGATCGAGGGAAAGCTCACTGCCGCCAAGGCCGCAAGTGCCCTCGGCGGGGACGTAGATGGTCTGCTCCGCGAATTCGCCGTCGTGAAGGCGGACGCTCTGTTGCCGATCCCGACACATCTCAGCTTTGAGCAGGCTGCCACTCTACCCTGCGCAGCGGTCACCGCGTGGCATGGCCTGTTTCTCTCGGGCCATCTGCAACCGGGCCAGACGCTCCTCCTGCAAGGCACGGGCGGAGTCTCCCTGTTCGGACTCCAGTTCGGTCGACTCGCCGGAGCCAACATCATTCTCATCTCCAGCAGCGACGCCAAGCTGGAACGCGCCCGGGCATTGGGCGCCCATCACACGATCAATTATCGCACGGAACCCGACTGGGAAAAGAACGTGCGCGAGATCACCGGTGGAAACGGGGTCGATCTCACGCTCGAAGTCGGTGGCACCGGCACGCTCAGCAAAACCTTGAAGGCCACCGCCTATGGCGGACATATCAGCCTGATCGGCGTCCTTAGCGGCATCACCGGTGAAGTGCAACTTGGGCACCTCCTGCACAAATCGATCTCTCTCGATGGCATCTATGTCGGCTCGCGCGCCATGTTTGCTTCCATGAATGAAGCGATTTCCCATGACAAGCTGGAACCGATCATTGATCAGGTTTTCCCTTTTGAAGAAAGCCGGGAAGCTTTCTGTCATCTCGAATCCGCGCAGCATTTTGGAAAAATCGTCATCCGCATCGACTAAGTTTTAGCGGGCTACATTTGTAACCCTTTTCTTGGGCCATCGTCTTAAATACGGAACGGCTTTTGCTGGATCGTAAGGAAATAACCATGGCCTTAACCTCGTCGCCTTCTCCGTGTCCGGTCAGTTGCGACGACTCTTCCCCCATACGGCCCAAGCTTAAGTCATCTTACCAACCGAAGCTGGATGGCCTGCGTGCCCTCGCCATTCTCGGCATCATCTTTGAGCATTTCGGGGCTCCCCTGCCCGCTCTGCTGCGCTGCGGTCCCTTGAGCGTCCGGTTCTTTTTTGTTCTCACCGGCTATTTCATCACCCTGTCGCTCTGGCGAATGCAATCGAGGATGATCCACTCCGAGGAAGATGGCAGCGTTCATCTTTTCCGCTATTACCTGGGTCGACTCCTGCGGATCGGGCCGCCGTTTTATGTGGCGCTTTTGGTCGGGGCAATTCTCGGCATCGAGGAAGTAAGGACGAATTTCTTCTGGCTCGCCACCTTTCAAGCCAACAACTATTTCGCTTACCTCGGCTACTGGCCCAATGCCGTCTCCCATTTCTGGTCGCTGGCCGTGCAGGAACAATTCTATCTCCTCTGGCCCGCCCTCGTCCTCACCCTGCCCCGGCGCTGGTTTCTTCCCGCCATGGCGGCATTCATTCTTTTTGGACTGATCTTTCGCATCGCCTGCATTCTCACCGCCACCTCCGCCATGATGCGCTGGATCACCATCTTTGGCTGTGTCGATTCCTTCGCCGTCGGGGCGCTCATCGCTTATCTCAAGGAGGCACGCCTCCTGGATAAAATTCATCTCCTGCCCAAGACCCTGCTTTTTGCCCTGCCGCTCATTGCCTTCTCGTGCTTTTTCATGGGGCGTGCCCTGATGACCCTTAACAACGACAATATCTGGGTCTCCCTGACTGAATCCTTCGACGCCATCTTCCTCGCCTGGTTGCTCGTCACTTCGCTGGGCAAGACGCATGAACGCTATGACCGCATCCTCAGTTGGCCCCCGCTGGCTTACCTGGGCCGCATTAGCTACGGCATCTACGTCTATCATGTCTTTGTCATCATCGCCGTTTCGCCCCTGTTACTCTCCTGGGGCTTGAGTGAATCTCATGGCGACTTTGCACGTCTCGCCATCCTCCTCATGCTGACGGTGGCTCTCGCCTCCATATCGTGGCATTGGCTGGAGCAGCCGTTTCTCGCCTGGAAGAAGTCCCTGGAATCACCTGCGCCCGCTCCTGCAACGGTGCCGGCGGGTGAGTTCTCCCTTCAAGGCCGCTACTAGTCTCGCCGGAAAAACAGCCGACCCCCGGCGTTTTTACCTTGTACAAGCTGACACGGCTTTTCAATCTGCCAAGGTCAGCGTTTATTTTGCAGATAACAACCATGATCAAAGACCGCCCCTTTTTCATCACGGTGATGTGCGTCTATCTTCTGGCCACCTCCAGTTTTTTCCTGGTGATGAGTTTTTCCTTCCTGAATAACCCGGATAACCAGACGATGATGCAGCAAATCCCGGTTCCCTACATCGTCCAGGTAGTCATGCTCTATCTGAACAACATCATCCTGATCGTTTCCGCCATCTACATCATGGAAGAAGCCAACTGGGCCCGCTGGCTCTATCTCGGCTGGGGATTCATCAATATCGACTACAATCTCTACATCCAAAAAGACTGGCACAATAACGTCATTGGTATCGCGATTTATCTGGTCTTCGCAGTTTTCCTGCTCGTTCCCAGCGCCAACGAATACTTCTCGAACGACTTTGAGTAAAGATCGCCCGGTAGATCGCGTTTAGTCCCAGGCCGTTGGCGCCGCCTTGATTTTCCACTCGTTGACCATGCCCCGCGGGAAATTGCTCACGAAACGGGACGGCTCCTGCCAACGGTCATCGAACGAGGCGCTTGCCCGGGTCATGGGATAGGTCAGGTAGAGTTCATCGCAGGCGCGCGTCACCGCGACGTAAAAAAGACGCCGCTCCTCTTCCTCCCCTTCCAGGGTTTCGGCGGAACGTGCCGCCGGGAAAAGTCCGTCGCAAAGCATGATGACAAAGACGACTTTCCATTCGAGCCCCTTGGCCTGATGCACTGTGCTTAAGCGTAAACAGGGCTGTCCGCGAAGATGATCGTCCTTCTTCGGACCGCCATCGACATTCGTCATCAGCGCGAGTTGCGCGAGGAAGTCCTCCGTCTTCTCGAAATTCTGCGCGAAGGCGCGCAACTGTCCCAGATCCTCCAGCCGTGACTGAAAGTTGGGAAACTTGGTCTTCATGTACTCTTCGTAAATTGCATCGATCACCACCTGGATTTGCTCCGAGGCTCGCCCCTGCAGGTCAGGCGCGGTGATTTGCTTGTGCGTCTCTACCCATTGCTTCCATGGCGCGGCCGCCTTGGCCGGGGGTTCCAGTGAAGCGAATTCAGCACCCACGGAAAGCTTCTGCCAGAGCTTATCCGCTGTCCGCTCACCCACGCCCGGCATGATCCCGGCGATCCTCTTGAACGCGAGCTCGTCCCTGGGGTTAAGGGCAAACTTAAGAAACGAGGCGACATCCTTCACATGGGCCTGCTCAAAGAATCGCAATCCGCTCAACAGTTCAAACGGCATCTGCCGTCGCGTCATTTCCATCTGCACTTCCATCGAGTGAAAGTGGGCCCGGTAGAGCACAGCGATCTCGTTCAGTTCAATCCCTTCCTCCTGCAATTCCTCGATCCGTTGGCAAATGAAATTGGCCTGCTGGTTGGCGTCCTGAAGACAAATCAAGGCCGGCTTCGAATATTTCTCGGCGGGTCGCACGGCATGAAGATTTTTCGGAAACTGCTTCGTGTTCGCCGAGATGGCGTAATTGGCCAGGTTCAGGATTTCCGGTGTGCTGCGGTAATTCGTCTCGATCCGCACTTCGGTCGTGCCGGGGAATCGCTGGGGAAAAGTCAGCACGTTCTCAAAATTCGCTCCGCGCCAGGAATAAATACTCTGCGCGTCGTCACCCACGGCCATGACCTGATGATGAAACGCGGCCAGTGTATCGATGAAGTCGGACTGGATTTTATTCGTATCCTGATACTCGTCCACCAACACATGCTGAAACTGTTCCTGGTAAAAGCGACGGATCGATTCGTTGTCGCGCAGCAGCTTCAACGCATAGGCCAGCAAATCGTCGTAATCCATGACGTTATCGGCCTTCTTGCGATCACGGAAAATGCGGTGAATGCCTTCGAGCTGTTCGATGATCCCCTGAAAATAGGGATAGTTATCCATGACTACACTGGCGATCGATTTTTCGGTATTCGCCGCCAGGCCAAAAATATCGAGCAGCACCGCGCCCTTCGGCAACGACTTGTCCTTCGGGTCAAGCCCGGTGGCCTTGAGCGCAGCGACGGCCAGGTCCTGCGCGTCGTCCCGGTCCAGAATTGTGAAACTGTTGCTGAATCCCAGCTCATTGGCGTGACGGCGAAGCAGCCGATTGGCCACGGAATGGAAAGTCCCCCCCCAAATGCGCGAGATATCGTGCGGAAGCAAATGCCCCACCCGCTCCAGCATTTCCCGCGAGGCCTTGTTGGTGAAAGTCAGCAGCAGGATATTTTCCGGTTCCACCCCATTCTCGATCAGGTAAGCCACACGATAGGTCAGCGTCCGCGTCTTGCCGCTGCCCGCCCCTGCGATAACCAGGATCGGCCCCGGCTTGGCCGTCACTGCAGCATACTGCTCATCATTCAACTCCGCGCGATAGTTGATCTGCGCCGCAGAGGGTGCGGTATTGCGCTTCAGGACATACTCGACAGACATCAGGCTAGTTTCGCGCGTTGGCGGCTCTGCGGCAATTATTCATTTTCCTCCAGATCGAGAATCTTGACGTGCCGGTCGGCCGCATCTGTCCAATAAACGATGCAAAACCTTCTGAAAATCGAAACATCCAGTCGTCTACCCTCCGCATCGGGCCGGATATAGTCACTGTAGTGCCCTGGATACCTCTGAATCTTACCCAAATGCTCGTAGACCGCCCGGCGTTGTCCCTCCGGCATACGGGACAATTTCTCCAACACTTCAGAATCGATCAGAAGCCGAAAAACCATTATTTTTCCGCAGCAGGAAACAGGCGCTTTTCAGCCTCATCGAGCGTGATCCAATTGGCAGGATTTTTGTCGTCAATTTTTTGAGACAATTTCTCGATGTAGCGTGGATCGTCCAAACGATCGCGAAAAATCAAATAAGACGTCAATTCCTCCCTCTCGTCAGGAGATAGACGATCCACCTCAGCCTTCAACTCCGCGATGCTCATACTCCCTCTACTACACTCCAATTTCTCATCCAGTCAAGAACACCCCGGAAGTGCCTGACTAAAAGTTGTAACCGATATCCTCACACCGGGGTCAACGATAGCAAGGGCCCAACCGCCCCAACCAAACAACTCCACCTTCCAGCAATTATCCCATGAGCGATATTTCCCCTCCTGAAAAAAACGTCACCAGCACCAGCGCCTCTCTCTCCCGGCTCTGGACGCTAACCATAGCCAGTCTCTCCCTCAACAGCCTGATTCTACTCCTCCTCGTAATTGGAGCCGTCATGCATCACCCCAGGAAAGAGCGTATGGAAGATCGCGACGAACGCGGCGGACCTTGGGGCTGTCAGGGCGACATGCGGGAATGGCGCGGGGGCCCTGTCCCCGGTTTCTGTCGTTACAATGGTGACTTCGGCCCCGGACCGCGCGAATTCGGTCCGGGCGACCGGGATTTCCGTGGAGGTGATGTGGGGCGGCCCGGCCCGTGGAATGAAGGCCCCGGTCGCTGGGGAGATCGCGATGGCGGTCCCCGTGGTTTCGGTGGTGGTCCGCGCCCTCCCGGCATGATGGGTTTCGGCCCCAAAGATCCGCACGATCCCGCCAAGATGACCGACGGAATCCTCAGTTTCCTGACGAATAAGCTCACGCTCACGGACGATCAAAAGACCAAGCTTAAGCCCATCATCGCCGATCAGGTTACCCAAATGCAAAAGGACATCGATGCTCAGCGCCAGGCAATGCAGAAGAAGATCGAGGACGCCAAGGCCAAGATCCGCCCCCTTCTCAACGCCGACCAGCAAAAGCAACTGGATGCATTACCTCTGCCCGGTCAGAAACCGCCCGCTGACGAGCCGCCCGACGACAAGCCGGGCGAGTAAACTCCTCCTGAATATTCTCCTCGTTCCCAAGTTGTACTTGGGAACGAACTTGCTGAGGCCATGTCATGGCCGATCTTGTCTAATAATAGAGAAATCTATCAGCGCGAAATGGAATTTCGCGGGAAACAAAAGGCGTTCCAAAGTGCAACTTGGGAACGGGAGATAAAAGCATCTCTCTGCCGCCAAATCGAGGTAAACCTACACCCGCCCCGCCAAAATCTTCTCGGCGTATTTGGCCAGCAAATCAAATTCAAGATTGACCCGGTCTCCGACAGTCCGTTCCGCCAGCGCCGTCACGGCCCGGGTATGCGGGATAATCCAGACTGAAAACTCATCGCGCGTCACCTCCGCCACGGTGAGGCTGATCCCATCGACCGCGATACATCCCTTCGGCACGAGATAAATCCCCTGCGCGGCTTCAATCCCGATCCTGAGCTCAAAGTCCTTCCCCACCTGCTCCCACCGGCGGACAATCCCCGTCGCATCAATATGGCCGGTCACAAAGTGTCCTCCATAACGCCCATGGGCCGGCATCGCGCGCTCCAGATTCACGACCGAACCCGGTTTCAAGTCACGCAAATTGGTCACAGATTCGGTCTCCCTTAATAGATCAAAGCCCAGTTGCGACCCTTCGTGGGACACAACCGTAAGGCAACAGCCATTAATCGCCACGCTATCGCCCAGTTGAGCTCCATCCGCTATCGGCCCCGCTTCTATTACAAGGCGCGTGCCTGAGGGCGTAGGTAGAAGGCTCACCGCCCGCCCCGTTCCTTCCACCAGTCCAGTAAACATAGCTCTAACCAAGCCCATCTCAGCCTTTTGTCGAGTTTTTTACTGTGTTACAATGAAACTCAGCCGACATTTCGACACCATTGGCCACAAATTAAATTAAAAGTGAACAATGTGTTTCAATTTTCGTTTACTAAAATCTCTAATATTGCGGATTAAAGGGTCGATTCCTTTCTGTGAAGAGCCAAGTTTCATCAATTCACTTATGATTACCATCAGCAGTACCGCCAAGAAGGAACCCGTCCCGACCCTGATCAAAGTTCAGCAGGTCGCGAAGCTCCTCAATATCTCGCGGCACACCGTTCACCAACTCATTGCCTCAGGAGACCTCGAGGCAGCCAACGTCAATCCTTCGCGGAAAAAACGGCAGCACTGGCGGATCACTCGCAAGAGCCTGCTTAAATTTTACGCGAAGCGCTTCGGGCATAACCTGAATCACGCCTTGGAAAATCCGTTTGAGGTGAAGGAATGAACTTCACCAGCCCGTCACCCCATCCCTCAGTCCCCGTCATCCAGACAAGGCAACAGTTTGAAGCGGTGATTGAAAACATCCTCGAGTTGAAGGCCCAGCGCACGGAGCTGGAAACCGCCCAGGAACGGGAAATCACCGCCATCCGGGAAAAATACCGCGTCCCCTTGGCGGAGGTGGAAAGTTTTCTGACCTTGGAAACCACCTGGGCGGAAACGTGGGCGATGGCCAATCCCTCCGCGTTCACGGGCCAGCCCCGCACCATGCATCATGCCCGAGGGACGGTTGGTTTCCGGGTTATTCCCCCACGCATTGACCGGGCCAGCCGCAAATGGACGTGGACCGCCATTACCCAGAAGCTGACCGAGGCTTCGTGGGGACAACGTTATCTCCGGACGCCCGCACCGGAAGTCAACAAGGAGGCCCTCCTCGCCGATCGTGCAAAACTCTCTCCCATCGACCTCCGCCTCGCCGGCTTGAAAATCGTTGAGGGCGAGCGCTTCTTTATCGCCCCCAACGTGAATACAGAAGACGACAGCGCCAATGAATCCGCCTGGCAGGAAGCGGCCTAACTCTCTCCCCTAAAACGGTGGTCTTTGACTGTCTTGCCTTTTCTCCATGGTAGCCGTCGCACTCCGTGCGACGGTCTTCAATCGCGCCAGCGATTCCTTAAAGACCGTCATCTGCCCCACGACGACCAAAGGCTATGGCTGAACGGTCAACTGAGCCTGCGCATGGATTTCCGGATAATTGGCCATGATCGCCTGCACCGTGTAAACACCCGGCACGAGCGGCGCATTCATATCGTCGAAGGCCACGTTCTCCAGGTAGACCAGCTTGTCATCGTAATTGACCATCGAAGTGCCAACGGTCGGAAGAAATTCGTGATCCTCCGTGTAGGCGTAAATCACCGTCCCGGCGGAATTCAGGATGCGAAAATCCCACCGCTGCGTCGTTGGAAAGGAAAGGGTGTACGTTTTCTTCCCGTGATTGTGGATCGAGAAAGTAATCTTGATGCTGGGGTTCGGCCCAACCACCTTGGCTGACTTGATCGAGAGCGGATTCGGCGTGACCTCCACCTTGCTGTCGAACGCTTTGGTATCGACCGCGTTCGCCCGCTGGATGCGCTTCGGGTCGCCATTGAAGATGCTGAAGCGATTGCCGCTGCCGGAATCCCACGCATCACGAGGCAGCGTATCTTTGCTCGGATTGATATCGACGGCCGAAGCTTTATCGAACGCCACCAAGGTGATGAGGCCAAGAAACAACCAGATAATCCGTCGCATAACCGCCGACCCTAACAAAGGCCGCCGGGGCATTCAAACCTTTTGCCTTTCCGGGAAGGAGACCTATTCTGGAGCCATGCGCCTCACGTGCCTCTTTTGCTTCTTCCTGCTGGCCGCCATTTCTCCCCTCTGGGCCGGTCATACGCCCAAGACCCTGATCTTCCTGCGTGTGCACGTCCAGACCGCGGGAGAAGGCCTCTCCGCCCAACAAGCCACGACCCTTGCCCTCCCGCCGGACAATGAAAACATTCAGGTTCGCGCCCTTCCCGAGGCGACCGAATCGGACCTCATTGACGTGAAAGTCGATGCCGCCAGCCAGGTTCGCCTCTTCTTTAATCGCCGGGGCACCGTCAACCTCAGCGCCTCGACCGCCCAAAATCAGGGTCGCATTCTCGTCGTCCTGATCAATGGCCAGGTCGTCTATGCTCCCACCATTGATGAACAGATCACCAACGGCGAGCTCGATATCCCTCACCCGCTCAATCCTGACGTCATCAAGCTGCTGCAGCAAACCGCCGCCGCTAATGCCAAGGAAGCGTCCCGGGATTAGTCGCTTTCCGTCTCCGATAGCCGTCAGGCCTTGGCGCTACGGCTGTCAGAAATTTACTTAATCAAGTCATCCGGCGAGTCCACTCATCCACGGCCACCAGTTCCACGTGAATCAGGCTGTCGTAAAAGCGCTCCACTTCCTCATCAGTCCACTTGGGGTGTTCCCGGCGAATGACGCTCAAGCACCAGTTCCGGGCCGTTTGGATATCGGTGGGGCCGAGCTTGCGGAGATGCCGACGGTAATGAAAGAGATTCAGCCGCTCGGTAAATGCGGGACTATTGGGATCCATAGTAAATCGCTAAATCCAGCCTAGATGTTTTTCCGCGTCCGGCAATGGGGACATTATCGCCGCCCTTGAATTCCCCTTTACATCCTCGCCGAAACGCACAGAATGGCAGGCTTTCCCCATGCCACTGACTACTCCACTTCGCTTCGGTTTGCCCAAAGGCAGCCTTGAGCAATCGACCATTGAACTGCTCGGCCGCGCCGGGTTCAAGGTCCAGTCGTCGAGCCGTGGTTACAAGCCCTATATCAATGACCCGGAACTCGACGGTCGCCTTGTGCGCCCGCAGGAAATGAGCCGTTACGTCGCCCAAGGCTTTCTCGATTTCGGCATCACCGGCAAGGACTGGATTCAGGAAAGTGGCCACAAGGTCGAAGTCCTGTGCGACCTCGCCTACAGCAAAGCCACCAGCCTTCCCGCCCGCTGGGTCGTCGCGGTGCCGGAGAATTCACCGATGAAGACGGTCAAGGATTTGCAGGGCAAGCGTATCGCCACCGAACTGGTGGAGACGACGAAGCGCTATCTCGCCGAGCACAACGTGACCGCCGAGATCGAATTTTCCTGGGGCGCCACCGAAGTCAAAGTCCCCGAATTGGTCGACGCCATCGTCGACCTGACCGAAACCGGCTCCTCCCTGCGGGCCAACAAGCTCCGCATCATTGACACCATCATCGAAAGCTACCCGCAATTGATCGTCAACACCGAGGTTTTTGCTGATCCAGAAAAGCGCAAGAAGCTGGAGAACATCAAGCTTCTCCTCATCGGCGCCCTGAATGCGCGGGAAAAAGTTGGCCTCAAGATGAACGTGCCCAAGGCCGTCATCGAAAAGCTTTCCGCCACGCTGCCCGCGTTACGCAATCCGACCATTTCTCCTCTGGCAGACCCTTCTTGGACCGCAGTCGAAATCATCATTGACGAGGCTGTGGTCCGGGACCTGATTCCCCGGTTGAAAGACCTGGGAGCCGAAGGAATTATCGAATATCCGCTGAATAAAGTTGTGTATTAAGCGGAAGACCTCTACAACGACCAGCTCTACTTTTTATGGGTTCAATCAAAAAACGCCGCAAAGCCAAAATCGCCAAACATAAGCGCCGGAAGCGCATGAAGGCGAATCGGCACAAGAAGCGGTTGCGTTACAAGGCCTAGTTTTTTAGTGTTCCAGGTGTGCCTGGAGTCTCTCTGAAACCTTTGCTCGGAATGCGTGGGAAATCTGCGCGCCGCAACCATGCTGCCCCAGAACGGGCGACTCCACTACTCCGCGCGGGGTCAGTCGTTTTCTGCCTCGGTCTCGGCATGGGACAGTTGTGGGCGGATAACGCCGGAATCGTTCCGGCGTTACCTGCCGCCCCGGCTACATCCGGCGTACTCCAGTTCCCGCATCTGACCGATGCCCAGGATCGATTACTCCCGGCCGATCTCAGCCCGGAAGCTGAAGCCAAGGCCCACGCCAATGCGCTTTATGCGGAGGCCATGCAAACCTCCCCAGACAATCCACCCCTCGCGGCTCTGGATAAGCTCCGGCAGGTCGTCGCCCTTGATCCTCACTTTGCGGAAGCGCAAATGGGCATCGCCACGATCCTCCTTCAACTTGGCCAGGCGGAACCGGCCCGCCAGCAGCTAAAGGCCGCCGCCAATGCCAACCCCGAATCAGTCGATATCGAGGCCATGCTCGGTTACGTCGAGCATCTGCGCGGCAATAATGACGAGGCCGTGCGCCTGGGCACCGATGCCCTGACCCGCAATTCCAATCAAACCACCGCCATGCGTGTCCTACTGGATACTTCGCTGGAGCAGGATAACCTCGCGGGCGGCGTCACCCATATTGAGGACATCCTGAAAGCGGATGGTAATCACGTCACCTCCGCCGCGTGGCTGACCCTCGCCCGGCTCTATCTTGAGGTCACGCGCAACGATCCCGATGCTCCGCCCAATGGAACCGTGCTGAAGACTCTCCTCCCCATTTACCAGCAGGCAGCGGCCAAGGCCCCACCCGACGTCGAGACTCTGACCCTTCTCGCCGATGCCTACCGTAATCTTGATCGCAAAACGGAGGCGCTCGCCGTCCTCCAGAAAGCCGACGCCCTGGACCCCTCCAATGTCGACATCATCCTCCGCTGCGCCAATCTCGAGACTGATCTCGGCCAAAAGTCCGAGGCGCTGAAAAATTATGAGGAAGCCTACGCCCTGAATCCTGGACTGACCGGTCTACGCGAAACGCTGGGCCGTCTCTATCTCAGCCGCAAACGCTACGACGATGCCGTGCGTCTCTTGCAGGAAGCCTTTGTCGATTCCCCTCGCAATCTCACGCTTGGCAGCGACCTCTGCACCGCCAGCGAGAAAGCCGGCCATCCGGAAGAAGCCGAGAAATGCTTCCAGCAAATCTTCGATTCCGATTCGTGTCCGCCCGAGGTCTATCTCCAACTTGCTGTTTTCCAACTCGCGCGGGAAAAAATTCATGAAGCCGGCGTGACCCTGTCCGCTGCCCAGAAGCGTTTCCCCCTCTCCAGCCGCGTCCTCTTTTACCAGGCCATACAACATCGCTACGAAAAGAACTACACCGCCGCGCTGGCCTGCCTGGACCAGATGCGCGCCCTGACTCTGGGTTCCCCGAATGACGGCCTCGACATCAATTATTATGTCGAAAGCGTACTCACCCTGGGCCTCGCGAATCGCAAAGACCAGATAGCCCCCACGCTCCGCGAAGGCCTCGACAAATTTCCCCAAAGCCCGGATCTGATGAACGAGCTCGCCTATTTTTGGGCCGATGAAGGCACCCACCTGCCCGAAGCCCTCTCCCTTAGCCGTCGCGCTGTCGAGCTTGAGCCCCAGAATGGCCCGATCCAGGATACTTGCGGTTGGGTCTATTTTCAGATGGGCGAAGCAAAAGATGCATTACCGTACTTGCAACGGGCGGCACTTCTGACCAACAATGACCCCGTGGTTTTACAACACATGGGAGATGCCTATCTCAAACTTGGCCTTAGGAGCGAAGCCCTCGCTGCCTGGCGCCGTGCCCTCGAAAAAGACCCCCGCAACGGCGATCTTGCCAACCGGATAGACGCCGCCTCGGCGCAAGCGAAACATGCTCAACACCGCTCCGCGCCCACTCCTTAAACGCCTGCCCCATCCCCTCACGCTCGCCCTCACCTTCTGGCTGGGGCTGCTTTGTTGGATGGCACCCGTTTCGGCCCAGTACCAATTCCGCGATTACCCGCACCCGAAACTGACTCCCCCGGACGAGATCAAGTCCCGCTCCGCCCTTCTCATCCGTGCCGATACCGGTGAGGTGCTCTACGCCCGCAATCCCGATGAGCGTCTCCTCCCCGCCAGCACCACCAAGCTGATGACCGCGCTCATCGTCTACGAAAAGCTGGGCGGCATGAAAGGCTCGGTCACCATCACGGAGAATGATCGGGCCGAGCCGAGCAACGTTCCCCTCGTCCCGGGCGAGACCGTTTCCGTCGACAAACTCTTCCACGCCTTGCTCATCGAATCGGCCAACGACTCCGCGCGAGCCCTGGCCCGCTACGTCGCCGGCAGTGATGAGGCCTTCGTCAAAATGATGAACGACCGGGCTCTCGCCATGGGTTGTTTCAACACCCATTTCAATAATCCCAACGGCCTGCCCGCGCCGAATGGCACCCACTATTCAAGCTGTGCCGACATGATGAAAATCTTCCAAGCCGTCATCGCCTATCCTGACTTGCGAAAAATCTGTAGTACCAAGGAATACACGGTCACGACTGCCTCCGGAACGCACACCTTTCACAATCACAATAAGCTTCTCGGCTACTATTTTGGCATGGGCCCCGCCAAGACGGGCTGGACCGTCGCCGCGCGTCACACCTACGCCGCCTCCGCCACCCGCGGCAATCACGAGCTTCTCCTCACGCTTCTCGATAGCCCCAACAAATGGGTCGATGCCCAAATCCTCTTCAACTGGGGCTTCGCGCAAACCGGGCCCTAACGCCCTGGGTTGAGGGCGATATCCTTGGAGGGCCCGGTTCCCGCCGGGCCGTGTTCCCCTGTAGCGGCGGAATCAGTCCCTGCACGATTAAAATTATCTTGAGGCCTGACGAAGCCCGCTATTCTTGATCTTAACCCTTTCACCTTCCGGATCCCATGATTGCTCACCTCACCCTCGGAGCCTCCCTTTTCCTCGGCGCACTCACACCCGCCACCGTTAATAACGTCTCCACCCACCCCTCCTCCTCCACCGCAAAAGCCCCCTCCATCATCTACGTCAACAGCTTCTCCATCAGCCAGACCGCCCCGCAAGCGGACAGCGGCGATGGCTCCGATGGCGGCGGTCGCCCCCACCTCTTTGGCATGCTGCGCGGCGGAGAGGACAACACCCTCCTCGGCCAACGCAAGGAGCAGCAATATCAGGAAACTCTGCAGAAGCTTCCCGGCATTCTCCAGAAAGCCCTCATCGAAAATCTGAACAACAGCATCGCACCCGCCTCGAATGGCGACTGGGCCGATTCCTATCGCAACCACGGCTGGATTATCACCGGCCAATTCCTCGTCGTCGATGCCGGTAACCGCGCCATGCAGGCCGGCGTCGGCTTCGGCGCCGGGCAAAGCCATGTGGAAGTCCAGGCCCAGGTTTATACCGTTCGCAACCAAAACAGCCCCTTCCTCGTCTTCAACAGCCAGGGGGCCAGTGGCCACATGCCGGGCGCCGTCGTCATGATGAATCCCTACGTCGCCGCCGCCAAGTTCGTCATGAGCAAAAAGGAGCCGGAAAAAGAAGCCAAGAAAATCGCCAAGGCCATCGCGCAGGAAATCGGTAAATTCATGGCCGCGCAGGGGATCCCCACCATCGAGCAGCAACCCGCCTCCCCCGCCTCAGGTTCCGGTACGGACTCCGGTTCTGGCTCCAATTCGCAGCCCTCCTACCAATCCTCCAAGGGCAACCGTTAGCGCGCGCTCTCAAAGCCGTCGCGGGTGCGCGCATCATGCTCCCGTTGGCCCAGACAACTTGTTGTCTGGGTTGCCTCAGGCGACAGGAAGCGATCTGCCTCATCGGCCTGAGACCATCCTGTGAGAGTAGACACCAACCGTCGCTTCCTGCGCGCGGTGCGCGCCCAGACAACAAGTTGTCTGGGCCAAAGGAGCTCCCGCGTTAGGCACCCCTAACTTCCGCAAAATCAGGATTGCACAGACGCGCCGCTTCCTCAAAAGTTCGCCATGGCTCAAACTTCTCCCATCGGCATCATCGGCGGCAGCGGACTCTACCAACTCGCCGCGTTCTCCGAGTCCAAGCACGTCCAGCTCGACACCCCCTTTGGCGAGCCCTCCGATGTCTACATCCAGGGCGTCCTTGCCGGACAAGACGTCGTCTTCCTTCCCCGCCACGCCCGCGGACACAAGCTCCTCCCCAACGAAATCCCGCATCAGGCCAATATCCACGGCTTCAAGCAACTCGGCGTCAAATGGATCATCAGCATCAGCGCCGTCGGTTCCCTGCAACACGCCTACGCGCCCGGCGATGTCGTGCTGCCTGATCAATTCTTTGACCGCACCAAGGGCCGCGCCGCCGACACCTTCTTCGGCGAAGGCATCGTCGCCCATGTCGCCTTTGGCGATCCCATCAGCCCGGAATTGCAGGACGTGCTCCACGTCTCCGCCCAGGCCGCCGGGGCCAAGGTCCACAAAGGCGGAACCTACGTGAACATCGAAGGGCCACAATTCTCCACCCGCGCCGAATCAGAAACCTACCGCTCCGCCGGACACGCCATCGTCGGCATGACCAATCTCGTCGAGGCCAAACTCGCCCGCGAAGCGCAGATCGCCTACGCCACCGTTGCCATGGTCACGGACTACGATTGCTGGCACCCGGAGCACGACAACGTCACCGTTGAGATGGTCATCCAGTGGCTCCAGAAAAACACCGCCCTTGCCCAGGCGATCCTGATCGAAGCCGTGCCGCGCGTCGCCCAACTCACCCACGCCAAGGCCCACGAAGCTCTCAAGTACGCCATCCTCACCCACAAGGAACACTGGCCCGCTTCCACCGCGAAGAAGCTTGAGTTGATTTTGGGGTAAGCCTGTTACGACGGCCCATGGCGGTCGTCTCTTTATCAGCCAACTTTGATTTTCAGTGGGGACAGATTCTGTCGATGGATGAATCGTGCAAAAAGAAAGATGGTTTCCTGCGGGGGAAGTTTTATCCTTCCTTGTTTCGCCCACATGCCCAAGTCACCCTCCATCTCCCCTCCTCTGCCCGAGGATCCGGCGGTGACGGCGTTCCTCAGCCAGATGAGCGAAGGCCGTGGCGTCTCCCCCAACACGGTCCGCAATTACCGGCAGGCGCTGCTCGAATTCAAGGCCACCGTGCCGGACCATTCGTGGTGGGCGCTCAAGCCCGGCGATTTCAAGGCCTACCTTTACAGCCTGGCCCGCGCGCAGAAGCTCGGCCCCAGCACGGTGCGCCTCCGCTTCGCCGCCTTGCGCACCTTCTATAAACAAGCCCTGCGCGAGGGCAAAACCACCTCTAATCCCGTCTCCGGTCTTCCCCTGCCCAAGATGCCCCGGCGTCTCCCCGTCTTTCTCAATAAGGAGCAGGTGCTCGCGCTCCTCGATGCGCCCCGACAATTATGGGCCCGGGAAGAAGCCCGCCGCGCCAAAGGCGCGAAGAAATCCCGCCGCAACGCCCAGAACTGGCAGATGCTTCGGGATATCGCCTGGCTCGAGCTTTTCTACAGCGCCGGGCTGCGTCTGGCCGAACTGGTGACGCTCCGCCGGGACAATGTCGACCTCCGCCAGGGCACCGTCCGCGTCATCGGCAAGGGCCGCAAGGAACGGCTCTGCCCGCTGGGCGATCCGGCCATTCGCGCCCTGGAAGCCTACCTTGATGCCTGCCCCTTCGATGACAAGGCCCTTTTCATTTCCGGCCAAGGCAAACAGCTCAACGGTCGAACCATCCAGCTCGCCTTGAAGCGGTATCTCGCGGTCGCGGGCCTCGATTCAAAGCTGACGCCCCACAAGCTTCGCCATACCTTCGCCACGCACCTGCTTGATCACGGGGCCGATCTCCGCAGCGTCCAGGAGCTGCTCGGCCACAGCCAGTTGACCACCACACAAATTTACACTTCGGTCTCGGTGGAGCGACTGAAGCGTGTCTATGATGACGCCCACCCGCGAGCATGAAATCCCTCCTTAAATTCGCCCTTCAGGTTATTTACAACGTCGCCTTCATGACGTTCTTCTTCGTCACGGGCCCGTTCTTCCTCTGGCGGCTTTGGCGGCGGGGCAAGTTGCTGCCGCAATTCGGTCAACGCTTTGGCTTTTATTCCAAGGAAGTGCGCGAGCGGCTCAAGCCTGGGGCTGACCTCTGGATTCACGCCGTCAGCGTCGGGGAAGTGAAGCTCGCGCGCGTACTCATCCGCAGCCTCCGCGAGGCCAAGCCCGATCTCCGCATCGTCATCTCCACGACCACGGGCACTGGCTACGGACTGGCCAAGCAGGTACTTGAAAACGAGCATACCTTTGTCATCTACAATCCCATCGATTTCCTCTGGAGCGTGGTCTACGCCTTCAAACTCATCCAGCCAAAGCGGCTCCTGCTCATCGAATCGGAAATCTGGCCGAATTACCTCTGGTGTGCGCGCCGCCGGCATATTCCGGTCTATCTCATCAACACCCGGCTGAGCGATCGCTCCGAGGAACGTTACCGCCAGATGCGCTGGATCATCAGTCCGCTGATCCAAGACATTGACCTGGTTTTCGCCCAGGACCAGACCGACGTCACCCGCCTGACGCAGGCTGGATTTGCCCCGGAGACCATTTTTAACCTCGGCAGCATGAAGTATGACGTGGCCCAGTCGGACGTCTCCAAGGTGGATCTCGACAAGGAGAAGGAGATCACCGCGTGGTGGCAGAACACCGGATGGAATGAGGAGCAGTGGGTCTTTCTCGGCGGCAGCACGCATCCCGGTGAAGAGGAAGTCCTTGTCCGCATCTTCCGCGACCTGCGCGAAGAGTGGCCGAAATTGCGCCTCGTCCTCGTCCCGCGCCATGCCGAACGCGGCGCCGCCATTCGCGATCTCTGTGAACATTTGGGCCTGCGCGCCGTGACTCGCGACCAACTCGCCACTGCCACTGCAGCTCTCTCCAATGGCAGCACGCCCGACGTGGTCGTGGTCAATTCGACCGGGGAACTCAGCCTCCTTTACAAACGCGCCACGATCACGTTTGTCGGGAAAAGTCTGCGCGGGCAAGGCGGACAGAATTACATTGAGGCCGCCCCGGCCGGAACCCCCATCCTCGTCGGGCCCAACATGCAGAATTTCAAGGTCATCACCCGCGAATTTCTCTCCCGCCAGGCGATTATCCAGGTCAGCGATGAATTCGATCTGGCCCTCCAGCTCCGTACCTTACTCGCCTCTGACGAAGCGCGGCATGAACTCGGTTCCCGGGCTCGGTCAACCTTCGAGACCAATCTCGGTGCCGCCAAGCGCACAGCCCATGTCGTTCTCCAGTCCTTGGAGAATGACCGGAAGCGCTAAGAACGCCATTACTCAAGAGTGCCGTTAATAACAGCGCTCGCTTACTTGGCTTTCCGACTTGCCCCTTTTTGCTTTGGAGAAGTCTGCCCGTTCTTGGCCAGGTTGCAGTCGGATGCCGCTTTCTGGAGTTTGGTGCAGGGTGTATCGACAAAATAAAGTACCGTCTCAAAATACCCAGCCGGTTCGCGCAGCGGATGGCATCCAACCACGACGCCCGAGCAGCAGTGGCGTTCCCCTTGATGATCAAAGGCAAACTCGACCTCGGCTCCCTCGCCGAAAGGCCATTTCGTTAGCAAACTCACTCCCTTGGGACTCCACTGTATTTGATCATTAACCAGATCAATTGAATCAGAATAACTAACCGTCACGCGTTCTCCCTGTTGTGTCCGGGATTTATTTGAAATGGCCATAAGTACTTATCTCTCAGAGTATCTTTCACTTAACTCCAAATTCTGGTTAGGTCAAATGATCATCTTGGAGTTAGGGGATTATTCCTTGAAAACTTGTAGCTATCATCTCTTTCAATGCCATTACATCGAATCATGGCCCTCAAGAAGATGCTACAACCAATATAATCCCAAATTAAAAATCCGCTCCCTTTTTCCGTTCATTGTCGCATGAATTATGGGCGGGGATGAAAGCGGCGATGGACTTCCTTCAGCCGGGCCTGATCGACATGCGTGTAAATTTGGGTCGTGGCCAGGCTCGCGTGGCCAAGCATTTCCTGGATCGCCCGCAGATCCGCGCCGTGGCTGAGAAGATGGGTGGCAAAAGAATGGCGCAAAAGGTGTGGCCAGATTTTCTTGGAGAGACCGGACAATTTCGCCAACTCCTGCACGATTTGCCAGATCCTTGCCGTGGTCAGTCGTCGCCCATGGTCACCCAGGAAAATTTCACCCCCGGTCCTTGGCTTCACGAGGAGAGGTCTCCCCTTGGCCAGCCATTGATCGATGGCCACCATCGCTTTCTCCCCCACGGGCACCAGACGCTCACGGTTCCCCTTTCCGATCACGCGCAGGAGCCGCTCTTCGCGCAGGTAATTTTCCAGACGCAAGCCGGTGATTTCTCCGGCACGCAGGCCACTCGCATAGAGCACTTCCAGCAAAGCGCGGTCTCGCAATCCCAGCGGCGTTTGCGGTAGCTCGATGGACATGAGTTGATCGACCTCCGCTTCGCTCAGCGTATCGGGCAAAAGTCGATCCAGCCGGGGAAGATCGAGGGCCGGAAGCAAATCTTGTTGGATAAGTCCTTCCCGCTTCAAGTGGGCAAAGAAATGGCGCAACGCCACCACGATGATCTTCATGGAAGCGGGCGCAAGCTTGCGCTCAGTCCGTTGGGTGCGAAGGAAACCGCGGATGTCTTCGCTGGTCAATTCGGCCAGTGTGCGGGCCGGGTGATTTTTATCCATCCAGCTCGCGAACGATTCCACCGTAACCCGGTTGAGAAGCTGGGTATTGACTGCATGACTTTTCTCCGTCGCGAGATAGCCGAGACAGCTCTCGATCGCCTCTTCCCAGTCGGGATTCATGGCGTGGGGAAATTAACTTTGCGCACGGCCATTCAGCTCCGCGAGCACGGAAGGATCGCGCACGTCGGCCCACGCACGACGCAGCGTCACGCCCCGGAGCCGGGCTCCCGCTTTCATGCTGGCTTTCAGCGCATCCGTGAACTCGTACTCGCCCCGGGGTGATTTTTCGAGCCGGGCCGTGTGGTCGAAAATTTGCGGCGCCAGCAGATAAATCCCGGCGTTGTAAAAAGCATTGGCCGGAACCTGTCCCGCGCCGCCTTTTTCGACGAGGTCGATCATGAAGCCGTTGTCGTCCAGTACCACCGCTCCACCTTTACTCAAGTCTTCGCCGTCCTTAACCGCGATGACCCCGTCCTCTTTGAAAGCTTCCACCAGCAAGGCATAGTCGGTTGGTGGCCGGAGGAGAATATCCCCATAGGTCAGGAGAAAGCGATCCGTGCCAACCCAATCTTTGGCCAATTCCGGAGCCTTGCCGGTGCCGTCCTGAACGATCTGCTCTCCATAGGTGATCCGGACGCCCCAGGCTTTACCATCGCCAAAATGATTTTGGATAACGTGACCACACCAGCCGATGATCAGGAAAAAATCGCGGATACCGGCTTCATCACGGAGTCCTTCGATGATGTGCTCCAGCACGGGTTTTCCCTCCACGAGAACCATCGGTTTCGGCAAATGGGTCGTGAGCTCTCCCATGCGGGTTCCCTTTCCTGCGGCAAGAATAACGGCTTTCATCAGTCAGCGTTTATAAGCGGACGCCTTCGGTTTGTCGATGACGTCGCCGTCTGGTGTGAGCTCGTCCAGCGAGAGATGGCCTACTTCTTCAGGAACAAATCCAGGAGCCACATCACCCAGGTGGTGGTGGTCGACATGGGATGTGCTGAACCTGATCCTGGCGTCGAACTAGGATTCGAAGAATTCTGTCCAGCTCCCGCTCCGACCACGCCATTGCCTCCCGGCGATGTCACGGTAGACGCCAGCAACATCGATTTCTCCGGATGCATAGTGATGCAAACAGCTCCGGTCAGGAGCACTTCGGGATCAACGCCAGGCAGACGTTCGAGTACATCGTCCGAAAATAAACCGTTCAAGAGCAATAAGCCCGATACTGGCGCGTCATAGCCGGGCAGTTTGAAAACCCCGCCCGTCAAGACGGTGGGCTCCATGATTTTACGGCCGTTCTGCCCCGTCTCGTGAGCCGTATCATGAATCAGAACCATACCGGGCTCAAAATTGACCAGCGTTACGGCATGCCCCACATGGAGCGGATCCTCAAAAACATTGGTCGCCCGATTATATTTGATGAAGGCCAGGAGGAGAATAAAACCTTTGTTCGGATTGTCGTTCTGCTGCAGCCAGTCGACGGAGAAGGGAATCGGAGTCTTGTTGTATGCCTTGTATTTATCCTCGTCGTCGTCCTTGACAATGTCCGGCCCCTTCATCTGAGACCAATCAATCCCGCGATATTCCACATCACAGTCGTACCCCGCGTCCTCCACATACTTGTGGATGCCGTAGGCGATGGCATCATTGCGCGTTCCCCAGTCGTAATTCGCGGCCGTGGCCGCCATCACGCGATGAACAGTATGGATATAGCCATCGTCCGCACTGTCTCCCGGGACAATTAACTTCGGATACCCATGCAACCCGAACCAAATGATCAGATTGGTGGTCGAGGTCGGCAGGCACGTCTGCTCCTGCTGGGACAAGTCCGGCATACCCTCCTTTTCCAGCGCCAACACGGGCAATGCCATCGCCGTCGAAAAGACAATCCCGGCAGCGATAAATCGCCACACGCGGCAGAGCGAAACTTGAGTCATCGAGGGAGGTTGAGCACGGTTCATGCCTGTTCCCTCAAGTCGATTAGAACTCTGACTGGTTGGAGATGACCTTGCCGACGAGGCCGTAATCCTTGCCCTCTTCGGCACTCATCCAGAAATTGCGATCCGTGTCCCGCTCGATCTTGTCGACGGGCTGGCCCGTCTGCACGGAGAAGGTCTTGTTCAGGCGCTCGCGCATCTTGAGGATTTCCTGCGCCTCAATGCTGATGTCGGTAGCCTGACCGCCCACGCCGCCACTGGGTTGATGGAGCATGTAACGGGTGTTGGGCAGCGAGTACCGATTTTCCAGCGGTACCGCCACGTAAATCAGCGCCCCGGCGCTGGCAACCCAGCCGGTGCCAAGAATCTTCACCTTCGGTTTCACGAAGCGGAGAAAATCGAAAATGGTATCGCCCGCTTCAACGTGACCGCCCTGGGAATTGATGATGACTTTGATGTCGTTGTCGTTGATCGCTGAGAGCAGAATCAGCTTTTCGCAAACTTCCTTCGCCAGTTTTTGGCTGATCTCTCCAAAAATCAAAATGGTGCGCGTCTCGAGGAATTTCTCCTCCAGCTTTGACTTCGGCTCCTTTTCCTTTTTGTCCTTCTCCTCTTTTTCAGGAGCATCTTCACGAAACGACGACAACTGCGGCATGAAATCCATAGCACTTAACTTACGCGAATTTCCCCGTAGTAGCAATCAGTCTGTGACGACAGTCTATGACCGTCACTCCTCACGAATTCAATCCACACCCGGATCGCTCAAAATGGGGCTACTGGAGCGGGAGGACGCCCCACTGGGCCGATGCTGGATACGTCCGGGAGGACCGGTCTTGATGCTCAACGCTTCCGCCGGCCCGATGACCTCGTATCCTTGAAGAATGAAAACCGGAAGAATTTCGTCCAGATGTGGATCGTAAGCTTTATAGGAAGCCCATTTACCCCAGAACTTATACTCGTAATTAAGATCGGCATCCGCTTTCACCAGCTTGCGATGCGGTGCCACGGCGAGTCCCGGCGTTTCCTGCAAGGCAATCCATTTACCCGAGCTCCAGCCGTCCGTGCTCTTCTTGATCCAGCCCCATCCCTCCCCGCCCACTCCATCGATAAAACGGTGCGCCGTCCAATAAACCGTCCCGGACGTGTTCCCCTCCTTGTAACCAACCGTCGGCACATCGATCTTTGGATCGTTCGCCAGATGATCCAGCGGCGATCCCTTCTTCAAGGGCGGCGCAACGGGCGGCGGCCCACCCGCGGGTGGCACGTAGTTATCCGGGTTATCCGCCGAGGCCAGAGCCGGTGTCGATAAAACGATTCCAGCGGTGATAAGCAGCACGGCCAAGGCAAGGACTCGCAACATTTGGAGATGCATCACTGCGCCCACTTTCCATCCGAGTTGGATAATTCCGGGAGTCCGCCATGGGCAAAATCGGTTTTCCCAATCGCCCCGGTCATTGCCACATCAAAGTGGTCCTTCCACCATTGGCTGTACATCTCACCAGAATGGCACCCCCAGCTTTTACAGGTCGCGCCATGGACAAAGATATCATCATCAATCAATCGCAGATCCTTCACATGCAGCCACGCAATCGACATCGTATCGATCACATTGCTATAGTCGAAAAGGAAGCAGGCCTTGTTGGAGTGACCGATGTAATCGAAATCGGCGATCTTGATTTTGTTCCGGTCCAGTCCTTTGTTGAGGTAAGCGATGAGATCTTCCTTGGTGTCAAACCAATGTAGATTCACTCCCAGGTGCTTCGCTTTGTCGGTAATTTGCGCCAGCAAATCGAGCCCCATTTCTTTGCTGCGGGATGCATAGGCAGGTCGATAGACCAGCCATGTCACCAAATCCCCGGGCTTGGCCTCTGCCTTCAGTTGCCCGAGCCGAATCACGCTGGCATCGACAAAATTGAACCAGTAGACATCGTGCGAGACATCCCCCTTACCATGCTCCATGAATCGCAAGGCCGGACCGCCCGTCAGGACGATATCTTCCCTCGTTTGCGCGGACGCAACCAGCGCGCCCAGGAACATCCAGACAACGAAAGAAACCAAAAAACGCATGAACAACGAGCTTGCCGGAGCCAAATTCATTGAAAAGAAAAAACTCTGAAAGCGAGATGGTGAGAACGAGAAACGGCTCTAAATGAGATTTCTTGTTCTTACACCACTTTTCACTGTTGTTCCGTGAAAAGCACGGTAGATTCAATTCGCTGCCTATAAGACGTATGCAGATGAAATAAGTCACCCAAACTATGTCCCAGCCCCTGGAGCTTGCTGATCTGGTGCCCGGAACTCATCTCGGGCACTACGTCATTACGGAGAAGATCGCCCAAGGCGGGATGGGAACAGTCTTCAAGGCACTGGAACCGGCGCTTGAGCGTTACGTCGCCATCAAGGTTCTGCGACCGGAGTACGCCAGCAATCCCAATTACGTCCAATACTTCCAGGAGGAAGCCCGCGCCGTCGCCGCCTTGCGACATCCCAACATCATTCCGATTTTCTTCATCGGCCAGGAAGGCAACGTCGTTTTCTTCAGCATGGCCTACATCGACGGACAGACCTTCGATGATTGGATTGAGGCCAAGCGCTGGTTCAACGAAGAGCAGGCCAAGTGGTTCCTCAGTCACGCCGTCGCCGCGCTCCATTCCGCGCACAAGGCGAACATTGTTCACCTCGATATCAAACCCGCGAATTTCCTCGTTGATCGTTCCAATAACATCATGCTGACCGATTTCGGCCTGGCGCAGAAAATCGTCAAGGGCGCGGAGGAAGGTGCGGAGCGGGAGGCCTTCGGCACGCCGGCCTACGTTTCCCCGGAACAAATCACCCGCAGCGCCACCGACCAGCGCACCGATATCTATTCCCTCGGCGCCACGCTGTTTCATTTGATGACCGGCCGCACGCCTTTCGGCGGAACGACCGTGGAAGACATTGTCTGGGGCCACCTGGAAAAGCCTTTCCCCATGGAAATCGCGCGCGAGTGCAATCTGCCCACCGGCTGGATTTACCTCATCAAAAAAATGATGGAGCGCTCGCCGGA
>CAIPBM010000162.1 GCA_903863295.1 uncultured Verrucomicrobiota bacterium
CCGCCCCGCCGCCACCGCCGCCGCCACCGCCGCCGCCTAAGCCGCCAGCACCACCGCATTCCGGAGGTGGGGGTTAAGACCTGCGCAAACTTCGTGTTCAATTCGCGAAGTTTGGCGTATAAACTGGGTCGCGATTACTTATGAGATGTGCCCTTAGATCGAAATCTCGGCAGGACGCGCAAACGCTGGTTTTCTTCCTGCTCTCGTTTGGCGCGATCATCCTGCTCTGTGGTCTTGCCATTGATTCCGGTCTCCTCTACCTATCCAAGGCCCGGCTTTCCCGGGCCGTGGACGGCGCGGCCCTGGCTGCCGTCGGTAATTTTCATCGGGATAACGATCCCGCCACCAACCGTGATGACGTCGCCGTCATCATGAGGAACTTTGCGGTGGCCAATTTCACCGATCTGGGAACCGGCCCAGCAGGTGGCATCAGTACCCTGAATGACAGCAGGACGGTGAAGAGCACTGGCTCCTATCTCCTGCCGACGGGACAGACTGCTTATACATATACTTATATTTTTAACGATGGGACGACCGATGCCAACGGCTGGTACAAACGTTTTGTCCAAGTCGTCCTGAATACCGGCTCCGGCGGATCGATCACCAGCGCGACCTGTAATTCCCGTTGCCCGGTTCACACCTATTTTATCAACTACGCAGGCAGCTACTTCCGGGACTTGAAGGTCTCCGCCTCAGCCGTGGCGACCCGGAATCCGCGTTTGATCATGATCGTTCTTGATCGCTCGGCCTCGATGCTTGCGGGTGGTGGTGGTGCCTACGGATTGCCGCAATCGGTGGTTACGTTCCTCAATTTCTTCGATACCAGCTCCGATGACATCGGCATTGTCTCTTTCGGGACCAGCGCCCGTCTGGAAATGCCGCTCACGACGAATTTCATCACCGCCGGCACCAATCTTCTCTTCGATGCTTATCAGATCGACGGGAATAATGGGGCGGGTGTTCCTGGGGCCGACCCGGAGCAATTCATTACGAATGGTACTCCTCCTTATGAGGTGAACTATGCTTACTCTGGTGTCCGCCGGTTCAAATTTGGCGGTCAAACTTCTGCCGATGACGGCATTCGTCTGGCCCTTGAGCAGATGATGGCCAACGGTGGTTTTAACGATCCTGACGTGGTCAAGTATGTCGTTCTTTTCACGGACGGTAAGTGGAACACGACTCGGACTCTTCTCGCGGCTCCCGGTTATACCAATGTTGTCTTTGGCCCCGTCAGTAACACCAATCAACCAAATGTCTCGCCACCTAATTACATTGTCTCCTCGGCCGTTGCATGGAGCACCAATATGGCCTCCAATGTTGGAATTCTACCCGTACCCACGCTCAGTCCCATGCCCTATGTGACCAATGCGATCATGGTGGACGATCAGGCTTCGGATTTCTCGACCTTAGCTCCCTACCATTATAATGATTATTGGCAGAGTATAGATGGGAAGGGACAAGAGCCGTTGAGCGGCTCTACTGCTATCAAGGAAGGTGCGCCTGATACCATCACCAACAACACCTACCTGGGGCAATATACAAGTCCATTGGGACTGGCCAATTATTATACCAAGACTATAGACGTTTGGTTGCCTCCCGGCTCGGTCGATTATGTTTACACGAACGGAGGCTCTCCGAGCCAGCCTGCTCAGGTTTATGTCAGTGATTTGGCCAACCCAACCCAGCACGTTTCCATTACGCTGAATCAGGGAGACAGCAATGCCTTGGTTGTGCCGGGGTATGTAGCAGACGGACTCTTCTACGATGGTCTTGATCTGACCTATCCCGATGACCCGAACTACCCGAAGTATCGCCTGAACAATTTTAATGAATTCTTCATGTGGCCAGATGATGGGACGCCCTTTATCTCGGGCCAGCCATTTCTATCAACTTCTCTCCAACGCCAATTACTGTTCCGGAATTATGCAAATCTCTTAACGGGATTTTATGTCAACCGTGCCGATGAGCCACTGGGTGCAAGCACGAATGGCTACATCACGGAAACGCCCCCCGGTGCCCAGTCCTCGCGTTATGGTTTGGGAGCTTATTATCCGGCATCGGGATTTTATTGGCCCTTTGGTTCCAGTGAGCCGGATTTGAGCGCTAATTTGGAAGACGGTCCAGTAGGTAACGATTACGATCCCACTTACGCCTTGACCAACGCAACCGAAGATCCCGACCCAAATTATAATGAGGGAAATCAAGGTGGCTCCCGTCACGCCGCTTATTCGATCAACATGTTGTCTGACGCGGCCGCGCCGGAATGGTATGGTGAGCTTTTTTATAAAGGCACACCTGGGGGAGGCACCTCAGTCTATTCCGGAAATGGAACGACTTCGGTCAGCTCCGTCATGAGCAGCAGTAGCGACTGGCTCTCTTTCTCGGGAACGGCCCCCAAACTTGCTACTTGGATCAACGCCTATCTGCCCGACATGACGAGCGATCCGACCCACAATTCCAATATTACACCGAATCCCAAAATTCTCCGGCCTTATACCTTCCAGGGTACCGAAGTTGCGTCGACCTTGAGCGGATCGACCATTCAGCAGATTATCGCGAACAATCCATCAACCACAGGCGGCTATGTGACCAGAACCGATCCGAATGACCCCTTTGGTGTCGCCAAGATCGTCTATAAGAACTCCATGGCTTGGGTTGGACGACCCACCCACTATTTTGACTTCTCCACTGGTCAGTGGGTGGCGGTCGCATACAATCACGTCAAGAATGTTCAATCGTTGCCTCTCGGTTATTGGAAGGCGCGTGAGTATGCTTGGCATGCCCGTGCCTTGGGCGTGAAGTTCTTCACCGTCGGTTACGGAAGCAAGGTCAGCCCCGAGCAGCAAGTGGTGCTGGCGCAGATTGCTAATTCCACCAACACCACGGCGGGCAACACCCAGACTTGGGATGGCAATAACGTCTCTGGTTATGTACCCGGCGTCGGCACGGCCATTACTTACAATCCCAATCAGCCGATCGGACAGCAATTCTACGCCACCACCACCAACGACATCAGCAACGACTTCTATCAGGTCGGCACCGCGATCAATGCGGCGTTGACGCAGTAGGCCTATTTCCTGTAGCGGCGGTCTATGACCGTCGTGTCTTTGGTGCCGTTCTACTCCGTGAAACGGGGCGTTTAACTTTACCGTGCCCGCTTTCGTGCGGAGATAATCTCCGTATTCATCCCGGCAAAATGAAGCCCGCCGCGATAACGTCCATGCTCCATCTTCACGCATTTATCGACGATGACGGTCAGGCCTGCTGCCAGGGCTCGTTCAGCCGCGGGTAGATTGATGATGCGGAGTTGCATCCAGATGGCCGGTGAATCGATGCCCTTTTCCTTGCGGGCAATGGCCTGATCGACAATGGCATCGACGTCCTGGGGGGGGCGGAAAATATCGATGATGTCGATGGGAAAGGGGATGCTGGCGATATCGGGATAGACTTTCTCGCCGAGGATGGTCTCCGCCTTGGGATTGACCGGGACGATCCGGTAACCCTCATCCTTGAGGTAGCCCGCGACAAAGTAGCTCGCCTTCTGCCGGTCGCTCGAAAGTCCGACAAGCGCAATCGTCCGCGACGATTCCAGCAGGTGATTGATTTGCGCGACGTCCTGATAACGGGCGCGATCTTCCGGCTTCAGGCTCGTATTGAGCGAGACAGCGCATGAAACGCCTGATCCAAATCCCATAACAAATCCTCCACGTTTTCCAGCCCAATGGAAAGCCGGATCATTTCCGGCCCGACGCCACAGGCGACGAGTTCTTCATCGGTCAATTGTTGATGCGTCGTCGACGCCGGATGGATGACGAGGCTGCGCACATCGCCCACATTGGCCAGGTGCGAGAAAAGCTGCAGCGACTCGATGAATTTCTTGCCATCTTCGCGGGCTTGGGCGCCCTCGCCTTTGAGGCCGAATGAGAACACCGCGCCGGGGCCCTTGGGCAGATATTTCTGTGCGAGCGCGTGGTCGCGGTGGCTGGGCAGACCGGCATAGGAGACCCAGGCGACCTGGTCATTTTGCTCGAGATAACGCGCGATTTGCTGGGCATTGCTGACGTGACGATCCATCCGCAACGAAAGGGTTTCGAGCCCCTGCAGGATGAGGAAGGAATTCATGGGCGAAATGCACGCGCCGACATCGCGGACGGTTTCCGCGCGGGCTTTCATCAGGAAGCCGTAATGACCGAAGGTATCAAAGAAGCGGAGATCATGGTAGGAGGGCGAGGGGGCTGCGATGGCTGGGAAGCGGCTGAAGTCAAAATTGCCCGAGTCAAGAATCGCGCCGCCAATCGCGCTACCATGACCGCCGATGAATTTCGTGGCGGAATGGAGGACAATGGTCGCGCCGTGTTCGATGGGGCGGCAGAGGTAGGGGGTGGCAAAGGTGTTGTCGATGATCAACGGAATTTTGTGCGAAGCGGCCAAGGCGGCGAGCTTCTCCTGATCGAGGATGGAGCCGCGGGGATTGCCCACGGTTTCGCCGTAAAGCGCACGGGTCTTTTTGGTGATGGCTTGTTCCCATGCGGCATCGTCATGGGGATCAACCAAGGTGACCTTGATCGAAAGCTTGAGCAGCGTCTGCTTGAGTTGCGTGACGGTACCGCCATAGAGATGCGAGGAGGCGACGACTTCATCACCGGGAGATAGCAGCGTCATCAGGGCAACGAATTGCGCCGCCATGCCGCTGGCCACGCAGAGCGCACCGGTCGCGCCTTCCAGGGAGGCAAGGCGTTCCTCAAGCACCGCCGTGGTGGGATTGCTGATGCGGGTGTAGATATTACCGTACTGCTTGAGCTCGAAAAGCTGGGCGGCCTGATCCGGGCTATCAAAGACGTAGGAGGTGGTCTGGTAAATCGGAACGGCGCGAGCGCCAGTATTGGCATCAGGGACATGGCCTGCATGAACCATGCGGGTGTCGAAGCCAAACTTGTGAGGCGCGGGACGATTCGTCGTCATCCAGTTAGACTAGACAAGGCGCGATGACATCCCAGCAAAAACCGAGACTGCCAAGTCTAGGTATTTCCCATCACGAGGCTGGCTGCACCCGGAATTCTGTAATCGACAGAAATGAGACCATCGTTCAGATGTCCGCCTAGGGCAATGAAGGCGGCCGTGGTCAGATCAATGGCGTGATTGGTGTAAAGTGCCGGGCCGACGTCAATGAGTGGCACCGTAAGGGTAAGGCCACCGGGGGTGGAAACCGTGACTTGTGTTTGCCACGGGAGTTTGGGCAGGGGACTGCCCATCGTCTTGGGCGTCAGGGGCACCGGCAGGGCACAGCCCATGATGCCGGGGTTCGCCCGGGTGCTGACGCCACTGGCGGTCTGGCCATCGTCCTCGGGATCGTTGGGCCCGCCAAACCAAGAGGCGAGGGCTCCACGAACGAGAATGTCCTGGCCATCAATGACGGCGTGCCAGGCGCAATGGTGACTATCGAGAATGGTAGTGGGCATACAGGTGGAATCGGCCCGGAGCGCATCAACTGAAGATTTTTTTGGGTTGTATCAAAAAATAATAGACGTTGTGAAGCCGTGAAGCTGACGTATAGTGGTTAAACAAAGGGGGCGCATTGGCTTCGACTGGTGCATGGTGATGCCCGCTGCAAGTCGAGGATGGGGTAGGTCTTCCTCGTAAAACAGCCAGCCCAAAAACAAAGAACAACTACTCGTTGGCTCTCGCTGCTTAATTAAAGCACCGACGTTGCTGCCCTGACCTCCACTGGGGGACAGCAACGACATTAGTGGGGCGACGCGGACGGTGAGAGACCGACCGGCCGCGGCGAATCAATGTGGTCACTACGGAGTTGGGGTGAGTCGCGCCACAACCTGCCTCCCGACAATAACAGCGCGGACAAACTTGTAGAAGCGGTCAAGACCTTGTTCTAGGACGCGGGTTCGACCCCCGCCGCCTCCACCTCTCATAATTACGAATCTTCTCGTTTTCGCACACACTTTGCATACAGTCGGGGCATGAAAGCCTCTGATCGTGCCAAGAAACGGAAGTACGAACCCATCCGCGTCGGTTCAGTCGAGGTGAAACTGTACACGTTTAAACGTGGCAAGCGCACCGTTTACGCAGTTGCCTCTTACATCGAAAAGGGGGAAGGGCGTACGATGAAGCAGTTCTCCAACTACGATGAGGCGAAGGAGTTTGGCCGCGCCACAGCGGAGAGGCTTGCTCACGGCCAAAGGAAGGTGCTGTCTCTGACAGACGATGAGGCATTTGTTTACGAACGCGCCCAGGCCATCCTGAAGGGTATCGGACAACCGCTCGATGTCATCGCGCGTGATTATGTGGATGCCGTGGACACCCTCGGCGACAGAACGAAGCTGGTCGAGGCCGCAACCTACTTCGTTAAGCATTGCGTGAAGGTGACGCCTCAAACTGTCCCCCAGGTTGTCGCGGAACTTTTGGAATCGCGGGCCGGTAAGTCTGAGCGGCACGTCAAGGATCTACGGCTTCGTCTCGGTCGCTTTGTCGCCGACTACACCGGGCCCATTGGCAACCTCACGCAGCGCGACTTGGCCTTGTGGTTGGCAAAGCCGGGGCTGTCATCGAGGAGCCATGATAATTACCGGCAAGCTTTGCTGTTGCTTTTTCGGTTCGCTCAAAAACGCGGTTACTTGGCCGAGGGAAAAACCGAAGCGGAAAAGACCGAGTCACGCGGGGACAATGGCGAAGGCGATATTGAGGTTTTCACGCCATCAGAAATGCAGCGGCTTTTGAAAGCGTCCAGAAAGGATGTGCTGCCTTATTTGGTGCTCGGTGCTTTCGCTGGCATTAGGACAGCCGAGATCGTTCGTCTGGATTGGTCTGAGATCAACTTCGATTCAGGCTACATTGAGATCAAAAAGTCGAAGGCCAAGACGAAGGGGCGACGACTCATCAAGATGCAGCCCAACCTCGTCGCGTGGCTGAACACCGTGAAAAAGTCGTCAGGACCGATCACGCCTTTGAAGCGGCCCGAGAAGACTGCGGCTGATGTGGTTTGCCGCGCTACAAAGACGAAGGACGAGGTTGCGGTTGCGTGGAAACACAACGGACTGCGTCACTCCTACTGCACCTACCGCATGGCGGTCGTTCAGAATGAACACCAGGTTAGCGCCGAGATGGGAAACAGTCCCGCAATGGTCTACAGCAATTACCGGGAGCTTGCCACCAAGGAAGACGGCGAGGCGTGGTTCGCAATTTTTCCAGAGGTAAAATCTTGATTTTCGTACTTTTTCCTTGAAAACCTCAACCCATTTCATATCCGAATAGGGATGGAACCTGTAACTGATCTTTCGCCCAACGCATTTCTGTCCAAAGAGGAAGCTGCCTCGCGCCTCCGGGTGACCACGCGGACCTTGGACAATTACATGAAGAAGCGGGTAGTTCCCTTCTACAAGATCGGCGGCAACGCCGTTCGCTTTCGCATCTGTGACCTCGATGCTGCAATGGAAAAATTTCGAGTGACCACATGAAGCGAAACAACCCGGAACTCGAAGTCGGATTCGAGCGCCGGGTTGATCTGAAAAATCATGAGACGTCTGAACTCCGGCTCAACTGCTCTTTTTTAGATCAATTTGCCTCTTGTGGCAAGGCTGACACTCACCAATGTCAGCACCGGTCGCCTTCGGAAACGACAGACCAAACCGTTCAACGCTTGCTCAATCAGGTCGAGCATCTTTTGGGCGACTTTCAGCAACCCCTAAATCTCGCTGGCCGTTTGATGGCTCTACAAGGTTTGGCGTTGCTGGGGGAAGACCTCCTCCTCCTCGTTCGCGAGAACGCGCCACCCATGGAAAAACTATGAGCAAGGAATCTTCGAGTGCGTCGCCTGACTTGTGGCCAGTCAACGTGAAGAGCCTTCACGAAATTAAGATCAAATATGAATGGCGATGCGGTTCGCGCGACCTCGTTGTCCGCTGCACTTGTGGCGGGAAGCTGATCTTGGATGAGGCCGAACCGTTCCACACCTGCCTTGGTGATTTGCATTGCGCGGTTGGGTCGATGCCATTCCCGTCGATGATGCGGAAACTGGCCGAGTCAAAGTCTGAGGGTCCTCCAAATCTGCCGACTGGGCGAGTCATCCAGCTTTCCACTGTCGGGCACCTGGGTATTACCTCGCGCGTGCGTCCCAGGGTTCGGAGAAAGCCGCCCGCCTTTGGGAACGACTGTCGCTACGGCATCGAGTTTGGCGGAAAGGTGCTGGATCGAGTTCTTGAAGGATTCGACATAGCCGCCCGGGTTATTGTCGGCTTGATCGTCTCACAAATTTGGATGCCAAGGAAGGCATGGGGAACAACATGAACGAAGGCTGGGTAAAACTTTATCGAAGCTTGCTCGATCACCCGCGCTTTCGCGATGGTGCATGGCTAAAGGTATGGCTGTTCCTACTCTGCCGCGCCACGCACGCCGCCTATCGTGTTGTCTTCGAGGGCAAGGACACGATGTTGCAGCCCGGTCAGCTTATAACGAGCCGTCAGACCATAGTAGATTTTTGCAAGGTTGAGCGCTCCAAGGTCGAACGGATTCTCAAAAAGTTGGAAAGCGAGCATCAAATTGAGCAACTGACAACTTCTGCATGTCGTTTAATTACAATCACTAATTGGGATAGATACCAGAGAAGTGAGCAACCAATTGAGCAGCAAGTGAGCAACGACCGAGCAACGAGTGAGCAACGAGTGAGCACACACAAGAATGGTAAGAAGGTAGAGAATGATAAGAACCATACGGTTACCCCGTGGCCGGGGGCTGAGGTTGTGGAGGCGTGGAACTCAGCCGGACTGATGAAATGCGTCAAAGTCACCGACAAGCGGAGGGAGCACCTTAACGCCCGCTTGAAGTCGCCGTTCTTCGTCCAGCATTGGAGACAAGCCCTGACGATTATCTCGGAGTCCGACTTCTGCCAGGGTCGAGGTACGCGTGGTTGGAAGGCCAATTTCGATTGGTTCATCCGAAGCGATGATGCCGTCACCAATGCCGTCGAGGGCAAATATGGAGGCCCTGTAATTTCCACCCAAACTCAAAAGTTCAATCCTGTCCCGCCTCCAGTCTCAATTCTAACCGAGGTATCTCCATGATTATGCCGGCGCCAGCAACTTCCAAATCCAAACCTCCGATCAGGCGCAGTCGCTCCAACGCTACGGCCGAGACGTTGTCACCTACGGCCATCTACAGCGACGACGCCGAGAAAGCCGTGATTGGCTCAATGATGGCTCAGCCCGGAGAAGTTATGGACGATGCGAAGGCCATGTTGAGCATGGACGACTTTTTTGTCCCCGCTCACCAAGAAATTTTCAGGGAACTTGTCGCCATGTGGAACTCGGGCGTGGCCATCGACGTGTACCTCATCCACCAGCGATTGATCGACCGGAAGCTGGCCGAGTCGGTGGGAAGTCCTGGAATCCTCAGTGAATTGCTCACCAGCTTTGCTTCGCACCTGAACGTCGGGTTCTACATTCAGGAGGTTAAGAAGAAGTCTATGTTGAGGGCGCTGCAACGAGGTTGCGTCACGGTAGCCCAGGACATCGCAGAGAATCCTGACAAGGCCTACGATGTAGCGGAGCGTGCATCGTCTCTTTTTTCCAGGATCGACTCGCTCAAGGAATCAAGTCCGATTCTGGACGCTGCCGCGTGTGTTGCACGGTTTAATTTGGAAAGAGATGCGATTCAGCGTGGGGAAGGTGCTAACCGGATGGCTTCGGGCATTATGCGGATAGACGAGGCAAATGGAGGGTTTCCGCTTCCAGGCTTTGTGGTGATCGCCAGTGGACCTGGTGGCGGTAAAACTGCTATCGCTGGTAACCTCCTCGCGAACTTTTGCAGCTACGACATTGGCGTCGGGGTTTTCTCTCTCGAGATGACGATTCCGCAGCTTATCAAACGAGCGGTCGCATCCGCGGCCAGAATCGACTCCCGCCGTCTCAATGGCAAAATACACGACGCCGAACAGTTGCGGGTTGATGCAGCGACCAACGAGATACGTCAGTGGCCATTCTGGATCGACGAGACTGCGAATTTGACGCCAGCCGATCTCCGGAGCAAATGCCGTCAGTTGGTAAAAAAAGGAGCCAAAGTGATCGAGCTCGACTACCTCCAACTCATGCGCGGATCCAATCGACAGGACGAGCGCCGGGAGCAAGTAGCAGAAATTACACGCACCATCAAATTGCTTACGAATGAACTTGGCATCCTTTTTATCGTTTTGGCACAAGTGAATCGTGAGGGGCGCAAGCGTGGTGAGTTGCAGCTATCCGACTTGGCAGAATCCTCGACTATCGAGCAGGACGCCGACGCCGTTTTGTTGTTGGAGCGAAAGGCAGGATGCGACGGTTGTCCTACCTCAGCGATTCCGTATATCGCTCGCTGGGCCAAATACCGGGACGGTTCCATTGGCGACATGGAACTGACCTACAACGCCCCGGAGCTTCGGTTTACGTGAAACTCGAACCGTTCCACCCTTCCCAATCCCGGATCGTGGGTCAATGGTTGCTCACGCTCACCCAGGCCCGGTATCCAGCGCACGCGGGCGTCTTCGTTTACAACGACGGGACGACAAGGTTCTATGACATCTTCTCGCATCGTTTTATCCATGATTCGGGTCATCCTATCCAATGGCAGGATCAATTCTGGCTTCGCGAGGTATTCGACGAAATCTGCGTGGGTGAGGACGCCGAACTGTTCTGTCGATACACCCGCCGCATAGAAATTGGTAAGCAAGTAACCAGTTGGATTCTCCGGGCCAATCGGGAGCACCGTTACCAAATCGACGACGGACAGGACATCTTGCCGGTTTCGCTTATGATCAACAACCATCTGGAAGTTCAGTATTGGTCGGAGATAGCGAAATTCTGTGTCTATCAGCCCCTCAAGCGTGAGAACCCGAGGGAGCCGCTTCTGCCGTTTCCTGATAGCCCCAGCGACCCCAGCGACGCGCAGTTGAACGTGCCCGTTGACATGCCCAAACCGTGGTGGAAATAAAATTATGACCAAAAATAAAAAGGAGGCCAAACCTGAACACTCAAGGCCACACGTGATTTTCGCATGGTGGCATTCGCCTAAGCTGACTATCAACGGCGTAGTCGAGTGTCTAAATGATGGTGCCGCGCACTATATTGATCTTCGGAAAATGATGGAAGAAACCGGTCGGCCACCGAGCTGGTACATGAACCAATTGGAACAGGCTGCTCTGCGTGATGTCGACTCCATCCGTATCCGCGTCGAGTCAAAGTATGTTCGCCCTTTACAGCTTTTACCCAACGTCCATGCCGCAATCGGTCTGCTGAACGAACAACGTGTTTTTGACGCCGACTCACACCTTATCACACCAGAATTTGAAGGGGCTGTTGAGTATGTCACGGCACAAATTGGACTGGCGTTGGCTGAAGTTCTGCCTCGAAAAGAATCGTAAAATCCGTCAGATTTGATACTTCGCTTTCGACATGAAGAAACCCAAGGGACCCGCGAAACCCGCTTCAAAAGGGAAGCCTTCGCGGATTGCCCGGTCGAAATCGGGCAAGAAACCTATCCCGGCAAAGCCGACGATAATTCCGCGTTTGGACGGTCGGGCGGGTAAGCCAAACGATGTCGCCTGGCATGACCGGTTCCTGCAATCTCTGCGGGCCAACTTCAATGTGACGACGGCGTGTGATCTGGCCGGTGTGAACCGTGATGTGGCATACGATCACCGGGAGAAGTTTGCGAGTTTCGCCGAGGAGTGGGAACGGGCGCGCAAGGCTGGGCGCAAGATGCGGGCCGACGCGGTGGAAGACGGTTTCCTCGACCGAATCCAGAACGGCGTTCCGGCGTTCACCGGCAGCGGCGCGCCGATCCTTGATCCGAAGACAAAGGTGCAGTGCCGTGAATTCCAAGACACGGTGGTTCTCAAGGCTCTCGCGGCGATCATGCCGGACGTCTATAGCGAGAAGCGCCGAGTCGAACTCTCTGGCAAGCTGACGATGTCGGATGAAGAGATTGCCGAGGCAAGCGTGGATACCGAGAAGAGTCTGTTGCTGACGCTGGCGGGCGGCCTAAAGGGGGCGAAGCCGTAAAGCCATTTACGTTCTAGGCCAGTATTCAATGTGCATGGGATTGGCCTGGCACTGAAAGGGTTCGTATTCGGGATTATAGTTGATGTGTCCCTCTGGTGGGGGAGACATGCGCGGCACCTCGTCCCAGGTGATCGGAAGGCTATACACTTCCTTGGGTTTGCACTTCTGGCAGTATCTACGTTTCGTTGGTTGGTCGGCCATAGGTAACAACATACATCCGATCCATTATCGCTCAATCGCGATACGATTTAGCTTTTCAGCGACCACATGGCCGTAATAGGGAAAGCAATGCCAGGCCGGAACAACTTCATTTTGCAGCGATTTTCAGGCGTGTCGCCTGCCGCATTTGCTGGGGCCGGTCTGTACCCCCAATCGTTTCAGCCGTTGAGCGAAATCAACGGGTTTTCTACCCATGTCTAAACCATCCTACTGTCCTCCTACATCAGGCAGCGCCCACACTCTGTGCGCTGATAACGCGTCTCAACTTCAACCGGGAGTGAGCCGTGACTCCTGGACCTAATCCTTACGCGGGTTTCAATCAACAACGCCTCATGGGGTACGGCAGTGGTATGGGTGCCTACGAAGGCGGCATGGTGATGGGAAGCTATGGTCGTTACCGTCCCGATACTCAGGGCGCTGTCACCGGCCCAACTGGTAGTTCCTCGGGCGCTAATCCCGAAGCCCGCGCAATGGGTCGCGAGGCAATGTTGGAACAGCAGGCACGGGCACAAAAGACCACGGAGGACATGGGTGCGTTTCGGCAGGGACAGAACACTGCCGCTGCCGCTGACCAGGACAAATCCATCGCGGCTTACCGCACCGCCCGCGATAACAGCCAAGGCGCGGTCGATTCTCGCAACGAGCGCGTGGCGGCAACGCAACTCGGTATTGATCCGAGTTCCAGCCCGCAGGACATTGCGGATGCTGCCAGTGGCCCGACTCGCATGGGGCCGGATGGCAAAATGATTGGTGCGGGTACTCAGCCGGTGAACATGGATCCCACTCAGCCGTCACCTGCTTCGACGCCGGGGCAGGTTCAGCCGAATGCAACTGACATCACGAACGCCGCACGTCAGGTGCAGGCTCAGAAGAACGGTCAGGCGGATGCGGCTCAGGCCACCGCTTTCGCTGTCGGTGCCAACCCAACCGGAAGGCCCGCGACCGGAGCGAATCCTTTTACTGCCGGGATTGCGCCACACGCTACAACGAATATGGCGGTCTCTCCCTTACCGGGAGTTCCCGCACAAGCCGCATCGGTACAAGCTTCCCCGGCAACTCCTCCCGCTCCAACTCAGGCCACACCGCAACCACCCGTTGCGCCAACTCAACCGCCGCGCCCGATGGGTGATCCCAACAATACCGCGCGGTTTGGCCCTAAACTATCGGGCGGCGGTTCGATGCCGGTGACCTCGACAACGACGCAAACAGCGAGTTCATCCGGTGCTTTCCCGCATTCGGGTGCGCCCCCGAAACCCTCCTCCCTGCCTATCATGGGCACGGCAACGCTTCGCCCTCCGGTTCCGACCATGCCCATCGTTCGCCGACAGAACCAATCACTGGTTGGTGCATACCAATAAGCCGTGCCATGTCGCGCGGATTTCATCGCGTCGCAACTTTGAAACACGATCCGGTTTTTTATGGCTGACACAATTTTTGACACGTTTGGCCCCGTCAATCGACGCAGGGCAATGTTTAACACCAGCGGTAGTCCGTACCCTGATCCAAGCTTTGTCCCGGACGATACGGTTCAACCGGACGCAGCGCAAACTCCTCAAAACAATGGTCTGCTGGCACAGGAACAGCAGGACCAGACAAACGACCAGAAGCTCGCCGCTCAACAGGCGAAGCAGGCTCAAGCGGACGCCGCCGCGCAACAAAAACAGCAAGATGCTCAGTCGAAAATCGACCAGCAAAATACGGAGATGCAGGCGAAGGCAGATGCAGATAACTCGAAGTCCGCAGGCATCGTCACTAAGGCATCATCCTTTGTGGGGCCGGACGGGAAAGCGTATATCGCGCAAATGCCCACGGCCAATCCTGACGGAACCACGGCCTACAAACCTACCGATCTCGGTATTCAGCCCGGTCCAGACGGCAGCGCCTATCGGGTTCATCGTAACCAATGGGGTGCCCAAGATTGGAGCGACCCGTATCAAGCTGGCGAAAACGCAAACGTCGCGCTGAATCCGCAAGGCCAGATTATTGCCACGCCCAAAGGCAAAGATGCCGCGTCTCTTCCCAAACAGGATGTGACGATGCAGGGGGTTACTGGTGGCAACGATCCGAACAACCCTGACATCCAAGTGGCCCCCAATGCTCCCCTCAACCGGCCTGACATCGTGGCGGGCATCAACGCCGAGGAAAAAAAGCTCCTCACTGGTAATGCGGATGGAACAGGTAAAACAGGAGCGGCTGGTCAACAGGTTGCCGACACCGTTGGAGCGGATGCCGACGACGCAACGCAGAAGGCGTCTGACGCCTCAGCCAATTTCACGGCGGCGGTACAAGATCACCGGGACGCGGCCTCGGCTCTCCGTGATGCGGCCTCGAAGCGGGATGGAACGGACGCAATGGATAAAGCGTACCAGAACGCCGTCGACGATGAAGCGCGGGCACGCCAGGCTCTTGCTGCCGCGAGCCAGGCAAAGGCCAGCACCAAGCTTGATGCCGATTCCAAAACGGCGATCTCGAAAAAGGCGAAAGCTGACCCGCTCGGGTACCTATTAGCCAAAGGCGACCTCCCGTCAACGAATGCACCGCAACCTTCCCCGTCTGTTTCTTCGCAGTCTGCAGCGCCAGCGAACTGGCCTTCCGATTTGCCCCCTGAATGGGCGACCATGACGGGCGCACAACTTGGTCAGGTGAATCCCAAGCCCGGTCAGGAGAATCAATTGGCCAAGGCGATTGAACTAAAAGCTTCTCAGGAAACGGGTACGCAAATCGATCAGCCGAGCACCGCGCAGACCACCGATGCTACGGCTTCCCCGTCGCAACCCGCAGCCTCAGCTTCGCCGGATGATTCCGTCTCGAAAACGAGCAATGGCCCTGTCTCTGGCAGCAAAGCACAACCTCTACAGTCTTCCGCCCTGCCGCCGCAGAATGCGCACATACCCCCTGATAGCTCCAGTGGATCGGCGACAAATCCGAACCAGATTTTCGGCTCCAACGGGCAACCAATCGGTGAGGTCGGACTGGATGGGCAACTGAAACCTTATCGGCAAGTTGGGCAACCTGGCCGCCCGGGTGGTCTGCAGGCACCCAAAACTTTCGTCGGCCCAGAAGCTCCGGCACATACAATCCTCGCTCTCTCGGACAACGTCGCAAACGCAGTTGCCCAAGGCCTCGGCGAATCGCTCTTGGTTCCTACCGTTCGCGCCCAGGCCATGATTCATGATCTCGTGATGACCGGGCATGGACCGCGCCCCGCCAATCCGAATGACGGCTGGGACGGACGTGCGACGCAAAGTGACGAAGACAGAATGGCTGATCTGGCTACCTCCGTCGTCGAGAACCCCCATTTGCAATCGAAAGACGCGGGCAAGTTGGGAAACTTCCTCACGAAAACGGCGCCCGCTGGCGTGGCATCAACGGTTGGAACCATCTCGGTCGCCGGGGGTGATCCTGTCGTCATGGCCGGTCTCATGGGGTTATCTGGCGGAACCTCGGGCTATTACGATGCAACCGCCAAAGGCGCCGACCCTAAAACGGCTCTCGCCTCGGGGGCTTACGGCGCGACGGTGAACACCCTCATGGGACTCGCTATGGGAGGAGGTTCCAAAGTCGCCGCGCGTCTCGCCTTCGGAAAAAATGCGGATGTGTTCCTTCAGGGCGCCTATAAACCCACGGTGACGGAAGCGGCGAAGTACCTTGCCGCGGATGGTGGCGCTCAAGCCCTTCTCGGTGGTTCAACGCAGTTAGGCACGAATGCGGTAGCGAAAACCCTTTACGATCCCAATCGTCCGATGCTTGACGGTGTGGTCAATGCTGCGGGGCAACAGGCCGTCTTTTCAGCGCTTCATTTTCCCACGTTGGCGGGGGCCCTGCTCAACTCGTCGACGCGAGGATCCATTCAGCGTGATACTTTGAACCTGGCTCATGCCGTTGACCAGTTACACAGCTTGCAGGTTACCGGTGGTCAAACCCTTGACGCGATAAACGCCTACCGCGCGAAGATGGCTGCGGATACCGCCTCGGCGATCAACGCGAACGACGCTCTTTCCCCGGAAGCCAAGGCCGCTGCTCGAAAGGGTATCTACACAACGTGGTCACCTATGAGCGCCGATGAGTTCAAGTCGCTGCAAACCTCGGAGGATGGTTCCCTGCGGGCGTCTCCCGATAAGATTCAAGCTGCCGCTGACCGGGTAAACCAGTTGCAGGCGAGGTTGCAAAAGAACGTAGGCAACATTCTCGCGAATGCGCCCAAACCTACCCCAGCGGAAAAAGCTCAGGCAAACGCCCTCATTCCTTCCGATGTCCAGCAACAACAGTCGGCGCTCGACCAGTTCAATTCGACGCGGCCCGAAGGCACCGCACCTGCAACTACGGACACTCTGCAAAAAGCCAGTGACTTTGCACCCTTGGTAAACCCCGGTGCGGACATGCAACCTGGTTCCGAGCACTTCGTTCCGATTGCCCATGAAATCGAGGGTTTGCCCGACCCTGACGCCCAGGCCACGGCCACGGCGATGATTAAGGCCACCAATGGCAGGGCTTTGACCGATGCGGAACGCGGACTGATCGTGGGTGATCCTAACAATGGGGTTGCCCCGCAAGTTGTCGATGCGAACACGGGCCAGCCTTTTGCAAAGGTTACCCCTGATGGGAGAACCATTCTTACCGATCCGGGTCTTGCCCGGATCAAACAACTGGTTCCTTCGGCGTCTGACATCTTGCCGCGTAGTGAGCAAAGCCAGATCGAAGCTCCTCAACCAATCCCTCCGCCCGTCTCGAAAAAGGGAGGTAACCCCGCTCAGGCAACCCCGGAGCAAGCTTCCGTACCTGCTGGTTCTGATGGAGGTTCCCCACCTGCCTCAGTTCCCCCGCCTGATCCTCGTCTTGCTCATTTGTCCGATGAAACCCTGCAAACCCGCGTCACAAATATGACGGCGGCGATGCTGCGTGCCAAAGCTGGGGGCGGTAATCTTCCCCCCAGCGCTCAGGCCGAACTTGCGCGGTTACAGGGTGAGATTGCCAGTCGCTCGCAAACTTCGGGTGATGACGGTTCCTCGGTGGGTGCCGAGCCTGGCGCTAAAGTTGGAGACGAAGTTCCCTATTCGCGCGTCAACGGTGAAGGTAAAACGGTTCAGTCTCGCGGGGAAATCACGGACGCTAGCAGTCCCGCACATTATAAGATCGTGGATGCGGATGACGGTATCGAGCGAACGGTTCCGTTTTCACAGTCGATTCCACGCAAACCCATTCCATCGACCAAGGAGGTTCTGTCCGAATCCCCAGTGGACAAAGCCTCGGCGCAATCAACGACAAAGGAAGCAGAACCAAACCCAGCGACACCCACGCCACCGGAGTACCCCGATGATGCGCTGAGAAACAAGGTTCGGAGTCTTGCCCATGTCGTCATGCACCACGACAGCCCAGCGGCCCGAGATCGCTTGGCGGAAGCTCAGGCTGAGTTGCATTCCAGTCGCGCCTCGCGCGGAGAGAAAATTGATGTAGGCGTGGAGGCCCGCAAGTTGGGGGTAACCATTATCGGGGATACCGATCACATTCCTCCTGAGCATCGGGAGGTTGTCATGCGGGCGGTGACCGAGTTCGCGAGATACCGGAAAGCATTTGATGCAGTTGGCGTCGATTCCATCTGCCTTGTTCGAGACTTTGGTAGTTCCGGTATGATGGTCGTCAATCGTGGACCGGGCGAAACCGAGTTCCACCTTGCGCCGGATCGCCTGGCGCAGAATTGGGATGGTACACCTTCTCCCAAGGCGTGGTTACCGAAGCTAATGCAGGAGGAATATCTGCACGCGGCCACGTTCGACCTCTTGACGAAAGATTTTCAGACCATGGGTCTAGGGCGGGATGAGTGGTCGATGTTCATCAAACACTTTGGCGGCAAAATATCGAAGGAATTGGAACAGGCCCACGGTGGAACCCTTGCTGCCGAGGTTCGCGACCAATACGGCGATGTCGATGGTGTGAATCTCGTCCTAGAATTTGTACGGCGTGAGGTTCAGAAGCGTTTGAACGGAATTACCACCGAGGACACCTTCCGTGACAAACCTTACACAGCCTCGTTCCTGCGGCGGTTGGTGACCTACATCAAAGGCAAGCTTGGCCTCGGGAAAGACGTCCCCCAGGAGCTTAAACGCATGATTGCCGCTCTCGAAGGGATGGCGGGCGAAGCCCTGAAAGCCAACGATCTTCCGCCCATGACGCCCGAGGAGCGTGTCAGGGAAGCGCTCGAACCTGAACCGCAGGTTGCAAACGAAGATGAGGACCGACGTGCCCGCGCCATTGGTGCGGGGTTGCGACCGGGACAACAAACGACTTTGCCGTCTGGCCGGGTGGTTGCCCGCGATGAAGTCGGAAACCTCGTCATGCGTGAGGCTGGGTCGAGCGGTGTCAGTGCCCGCAGGATACCTGGCGATACGCGTTTGGATTCGACCCGGTTGACCACACCCGACATTGATGGGATAGTACACGCCAATGAGCAGCCTGAACTCCAAACCAGTCAGCAGCGCGGCACTACACGCGCAGAAGAATCACATCTTGGCGACAGCCCCGATGTCCGAACTTCGGAAGCTGGCGGCGTTCCATCATCTCGCGGTGACCGGTCAAAACCCGTTCCACCTGAACCAGCTCTCGGCGGCTCACAAGTTGGCGGCGAAAGCGGCAGCGGAGAACCTGTTCCCGCTTCACCCGAACGCGGAGAACGACCTGGAAGCGCAGGCGGCGAGCAATCCCCAACCTCCGGCGAAGCAGACCCAGCCGAAACCGACTACGACCGCTGGGAACGGGAGCGCGGCGAGTCCGACGCAAACTCTCCTGAGCAGCCAGGACGAGCCGGAAGAGGGAATGACGCCGGAGGAACAGCAGGCGCAAGTGGCGGCGGAAAATCGGTATCGCGCAAGCTTCCCGAGATCGACGCCCAACACCCTGTTAACCGAGTCGCAGCCTCCCGGTCATTAGATGAGATCAAGGCCGATGGCCTTTTCCCGAAAGAGAACGCGCGGTTCGTAAGCCAGGATGGTTCGCAGGCTTACATCTCGAAAGCTCCCAAGGGTAAGTTCCGTGTCTCGTATTTTGATCCCGGCGCGAAGAAGCCGTGGACGGAAACCAAGTCCCACACCAGCCTTGAGAATGCCGTCCGTGACGTTACGGGCCGGGGCTATTATCATTTTGGCAAAGACGCCGATGAACTGACCAAGAGGCTTGCCGCATCGTCGCCTGCCGAAGTCGGTCACATCGTCGGAGACAAGAACGCCGTCGATGAGGACCAGTTGCATGTCGCACTCGCCTCTTTAACCGATCAGGGCAAGACTGCCCAGGCGGATGCAGTTCAACGCGAGTTGGAGTTTCGTCAAGACGAGCGTGCGCGGATCCAGCATGAACAGGAATATGCGGATGCCATCCATGAGCATCTCGGGCCGTCATTGGCCGAGCACGTTGCCGAGAGTGGAGGGTTGCCCAAACCCGGAACCTCCTTCGCCGGAGAACTCGGTGCGGTCAAACCCAACGCTAAGATCGACAAGAAGCGCGTCGGCAGCGCCGGGAAGGTTCCGAGTAAGAGCACGGAGTATTCCCAGCTTTACGATGCCTACCGGTCATTGATGAACACGCCGATGGGTGATCTGAATCGGTATCAGCAGAACCTCAAACGCACGTTTGCCAAGAATCCTCTGTTTGCCGATGAGCCAAAGCTGTCGGCGACGGACATGGCCAAGTCGGCCCGGGGTAATGCCTTTTTCAAAGATGGCTCCGGCTTGGACGATAAATCTTTCATCGAGGCCCTTCGCGAAGACATCGAGGGCATTCCTCATTATCCTGACCATGGGACGGCGGCAACAGAAGGACAGGCCGCGCGTGGCGCGTCTCCAGTCGATAGCTTTGACCGCCAGCACGGAGTCGATGCCGCTCAGGACTATCTCGACAAGAATGACGAGTTACCCTTTTGGCTGCATCAGGCTGTAGGGAAGTTGTTCAAGTCGGCAATGACGCGGGGGAGCCAAGCCGTCGATGCATTGATTCATCGTTTGCAGTCGGGACCGGAAAGAGAGCCTTACCCGGTCGCTGTTGGCCGTGGCCGGAAGGAAACCGATGGACGTTCGGAGTACCTACCAAACCTTCCCGAGGGAACCACGCGCGAGCACGACAACCTCGCCCAGGGGATAAGCTCTGCACTGACGTACCGTGATGCGCAACAAGCCCGTTTGCAGCCTGTTCTTGCCAAGGCGCTCGACATCGGGAGCACTGTTTACCAGTCCGTGAAAAACAAGGCGGACTGGCTCGGACGAGTCAGTGATCGTTTGGGAACGGCATTGGCAGGTGACGCCGGCGTTCTCCCCAACGTCTTTGATTTCTTGTCGAAGCACGCCGGGATTTTGTCGCCCGCCGAGCGTGAGCTTGAGTCGAATCGGCTCGCCGACCAGTTTGTTCGAGATACGAGGTTCGGCAAAGGTTCCGACCAGTTCGATCCCCGTGAGGATGAGTTTGGGGAACCTGCCAGTGCTGAACAGGTCGCGCCATCTGCCGATGACCGCGAAGAGTACGAGAAGGAACTTTCTCAAAAGCTGAACCAACCCGCAGAGGTGAGAACGTCACCCAGCGAAGAAGCCCGGGTCAACAGGCTTGTCTCGGCTGGGATCAAAGTTGGCCAGAACCGTTTCGTGTTCACGGACCGGCGCGGGAAGAGTGCCCAGGTCTATGCGAGTGCCGATGGTAGCGCCACGGTTTACCTTCCGGGTGACTCGATGTTTGCCGAACCCAAGACGCCGTTCAGTGATGTCCACTCGGCCATCGAACATCTCGTGGATCAGGGTTTCGAGTTCCAAAGTAAGACGCTGGAAAAGAAACTGACCCGCGACGCAACGATCAATCGGTTCGTTGCGATGGTCATGGGCGGGTTGCGCCTCGGTCAGAGACGGTTCCACTTTGACCATGAAGACGGGAGAACCGCCGCGCTTATCGCCCGCAAGGATGGCAAGTTTACAGTCGCTGGGGTGGGTGAAACTCAGAAGTTCCAATCCGTCAGTGCGGCGACGGCGTTCCTGCATGACCGGGGGTTTGGGATGATGAGTTCCAAATTGGAGCGGAACCTGAGAGACAAAGGCCTCCATCCAGACCAGGCGAACGACCCGATACCCTACACGGATCGACAAAAGACGGTTATCAACCAGTATCGCCGCGCGAAAGGTTTGCCCGTGATGGGCGCGAAACCCTTTGATGGGCTTGACCCCAAACGAAACGGGTTCAAAGAAGACCGAGGGGTTTTCATGGATCCCGCGGCCGATGATTTGCCTGCGCACGTTCGCGGTAATGTCGACGCCTTTGCCGATAGTATCCGGGACGCGAGGTATCCAAACCAGCGCGTGAGGATCGACGACAAGCGGGGCTCGACGGTTCTGGCTTACGCCAATCCTGCCATCCACCCTGACACGATTTCCGTCAATACCGGACACTCTGCATTTCAGGCTTTCGGGGGATTGAAGCCCGAGGTCTGGCACAAGGTTGCCAGCGAAGAGTATTGGCACAACATGCACTGTCTAGCCGCTCGCAAGATGGGCGCTCCCTTTGGGCAACTCATGCAGGACATCTTTAGAGAGATGACGCCACAGGCCGTAGAGGAGACGATGCACGAGTATGGCGGCGGCGTGCTGATGAAGCGAACCCTCGGCCAGTACCCTGACAACTTCCCGCCCTCGCTCCGCTTTGAAGTGGCGACGGAATACGCACGCAAGCTTTCGCAGGTTCTCGACGACGATGGAACTTCCGAGCAACTTTTTCATCCAGAATTGGATGTCCCGATGTCGGATCAGACGCGGGACATCGTTGACAGTAACCCCCAGGCAAAGACCCGTTATCCACTTCTAAGCGGGCTGCTTGATACCTCTAGGAAGATTGACAATGAATACCGAACAGCCGACGTTACCAGCCGTGAAGACATACAAGGGAATCAAAGTGGTCAGGCCGCAACCGACCAGCGAACCAGTTCCCAACGTGTCCCATCTGATTTCGGACGAGGCGAAGAAAGCGGCGGCGACATTCGACCCGGACGAACAGATGAAAAAGAACGCGGCACTCGAGGGTCAAGCGATCTCGGAAGCGATGGAGAGACACCCCGAACTCAAGGGCCGGTAGGTTCGACGGACGTTCAACCTCCACTCACCCAGGAAGCGGCACACAAAATTTACCGAGCACTCTCGGCTCTTAAAGCCAAGGGTATGCTCAACGAGGGTCAGGGCAAATTACTCGAACGCGCGGAACGGACGCTTGGTCAGAAGTTCATCGACGGATTGGACGACTCGACGGCCAGACCTACGTCCACAAAAGGGCCCGCCCTTAAGGTTAAGTTTGGCCGACCTGACACCGGCGTAAAACACGAACTAGAAGCCACGCCCGGAGACTTCTTTGATCAGCGCCCGGAGGGCCAGCAGTCATTGTTTGGTGCGGAACCTGTCTCGGACCGTGACCGGAACATCCAGAAGTTGCTCGCTCCCCTGCAGGCTCGCATCGCACGCGGGGAGGAACTGTCACCCAACGAAAAGCTGGGTTACCAGAACCTCCTCAAGGCCCAGCGCCAGGAACGGAACCTCCCAACCGGTGATTTTTTCGACACCCCTCTTTTCTCAAAACTGCAGCATGAGGCCCGGGAGACTGGACCGGACGGTGGCGTGAGATTCAACGATGGTTTGCCACTGGCAAAGAATATAGCTAGGTCTTACCGAATCCCTGGCCTCGAACCCTCCGACGTGGAGCAAGAGGCCGCGATAGGGTTGCTCAAGGCGGTTCGGACGTATGACCCGTCGAAGGCAGAGGACAGAGGTTTCGATGCTTACGCCAAGGCTGTGATCAAGAACCACCTCGCCAACGAGTACCGCAAGCGCTCACTTCGCCGGGAGGATACCACTCTCGATGCGCCTGTAAGTCATGACGAAGAACAAGGTGAAACTGGCACGTCGCAACTTCCGGATTCCTCCCAGGACACGAACCGTGTAGTGCAACGGCGTGAGATGTCAGGGGCTCTGAGGGATGCCGTGACATCGCTGCCTGATTCTGCCCAGAAGGTGATGAACGGCATGTTGGAGGGGAAGGCATCCGCCGAGATTGCCGATGACATGGGTGTATCTCCCCAGCGGGTTTCAACCCTCTACCAGCAGGCGCGGGAAAAGCTCAGGCAACGGCTTGCCGACCTCGGATACACCAAGGCAGACATTCGCGATCTTACTGTTCACGGTGCCAAACCATTCGAGCACGATTTTGATAATGAGCCCTTGCACGCGATGGAAACCCCTCGGCAAAAGCATTGGGCTGAAAACGCGTTCGGGTTCAAAGCGTTCGCCAAAGATGACGTGATTCCTGCGGCAAAGGCCGTGGCGGATGCCGTCAGGAAGGCTGGCGATAGCATGCTTAAGGTTTTCGCACCGACCCTGCGTTCAGCGCAGGCGGCAAAAATGGGGCGTAGTTTGCGAGCCCATTTAGCTTGGGCGGCTCACGAGCGAGACATGGCATTTGATACCATGCGGAAAGCTCGAGCCATGTTCCAAGGAATGACGGTAGCTGAGTGCCATGATTTCATCCACGCGGTAGAAACCGATACACCGTTTAGTGACCCGAAGCTGGCGGATGTTTATCAGATGATGAGGACGTTAAACCGGCAACGGACAGACTTGGCGCGGTCGATGCCCGCTCGTCATTTCGCAGGCCTCATTGAGAATTACATGCCGCATATCTGGAAGGACGACCCGGAAACGCAGGCGGCAGCGCTAAAATATTATCAGCATAAGATCGAAGGCAATCGCGCGTTTCTAAGACACCGTTCCATTCCCACCGTCAGGGAAGGCCTCGACCTTGGCTTCAAACTCGTCTCCGATAATCCGGTTGATCTGTTTCTCACCCGATTTGCACAGATGGACAAGTATGTCGTAGGACAACGGATTCTTGAGGAAGGAAAGGAGAACGGAACTCTACTGCGCTTTGATCGCCCCGAGGATGCCCCTATTGGTTATCGGCGAATTGACCCGCGTATTGGGCTTTCGACTGAGTTTCAGCCCGATCCGGCGTCCAACCCGGAACTTCCCGGCATGAAGGGAATGGGCACAGAACGTCGAGTTGATGCTCATTACTACGCTCCCGATGAGGTTTGCCAAGTGCTCGAAAACCATCTGTCCCCGGGCCTTCGCAATAACCCTAACGAAATGATCAGTACCCCCTACAAGGTTATTATGGGAATCGCGAACACCATGAACCAGGCACAGCTTGGCCTGAGCGCCTTCCATCTGGGATTTACTACCTACGACACCATGGTTTCGCAGTTGGCTTTGGCAATGAAGCAAGCGGTGCCGCGGTCGGCTGGGGGATTGGGCCAACCTATGGACGCGGCGAAAAATCTAATCACTCTTCCCCTGACGCCATTTACCAACATCCTCAAAGGCGATAAGCTGCTCAAGGAATGGTTGGCTCCCGGTACTCAGGGCGACGAGTTCAGTAGAATCGTTGAATCAGCGATCCAAGGTGGCGCGAGGGCGATGCAGGATCCCATCTACAACGATGGTTTTGTGCCCGCCTTTCGCAAGGCATGGAGTCGGGGGAACCTTCCTGGGATGACGTGGCGAGCACCTTTTGCGGCAATCGAGCTCGCATCGAAACCGATCATGGAGTACGTCGTACCCCGCCAGAAACTCGGTGTGTTCTTCAACCTGATGAAAGCCGACATGAAAAATCTCGGCCCCGATACTACAGAGGATCAGTTGCGAGAAATCGCTCAACGTAATTGGGACAGCGTTGATAATCGGATGGGACAACTCGTGTACGACAACCTTTTTTGGGACAAAACCGCAAAGGATTTGGCCATGTCGATCACCCGGTCGGTCGGATGGAATTTGGGTACGTATCGCGAAATTGGAGGAAGCATTCCAGATGCGGGTGCTTATATTCGTGACCTTATGTCGGGCAAGCATCCCCAGTTTACGAACCGGATGGCTTATACGCTGGCTTTAAACACCATGACACCCGTACTCGGGTCAATCGCCTGCTATCTTTTGACTGGGAAAGCCCCTGCCAGCATTTATGACGCTTACTTCCCGCCCACCGGGGAAAAAGACGCCAACGGCCACGACGTGCGTGTGGCGGCGCCGTCTTATGCGAAGTATGAGTTTGCCGACGCGCACGATCCCGCAGGAACGATAGAGAACAAGCTGAATCCCATATGGGCCTCATCGCTCCAGTTACTTCACAACAAGGATTACTATGGAACAGAGATCGTCCATTCGGATGACCCTTGGTGGAAACAGTCCGCGAGCGTAGCCCAGTTTGCGGCAGGCCAGCTTGAACCCTTCGCATGGAGCGGGGGAAACAAGTTCGCCCAGGCCATTCCTCCTAGTGACAATATCGGCCCTCTGCGGAAACTGGTTGGATCAAATGCCGTCCACACCGCCTTAGCTGGGTTTGAGATTCCCAAGGGTGTGCCATTCATCGGGGGAAATCACGTCCTGGGAGCGCCGACGTTTGGTTTGACCCCCGCTCCGGCTTGGATGAGTCAATCGCCTGCCGAAATTCGCGCAGGAGAAATGGAAGCCCGGTTACACGCTGGTGATCTTAAGACCTCCGATGAAGCTGCGAAGTTTAGAACCCGCTCGGCGCTCCGAACGCTGATGGCTCAGTCAAACGGTGACAGTAAGGTTGTTGGTCCTGCGATTAAAGCTGCTATCAAGTCCGGTGCTATCAAACCCGGTGACATAGCGAAACTGTCGGAAGATTCAAAGTTGCCGCCTCTCGTGCGAATGGCGCGAGACATCGCCGGCGAATATAGCCGCAAGGGTGAGGCATTGGAGGGTTATCAGGCCTTGAAAAGCGTGTGGGATAAGGCCACACCTGCAGAACAACGATCCCTCGCTCGCTTCATTATGCCTCTCTACGACAAGGTCGCAAAGACGCCAGGCGCGAAAGTTGGACCGCGCCCCGTGGTCAAAGCGGAAGCGAAAGCACTCGGCGCTGAGTTGTCGATGGCGAGATAATCGACATTTTAAGGCGGATCAATACGACGCAGTTCAAAAAAACCATGGCGGGTCTCGTAGGTATGAACCAAGTCATAGCCATCCGGCGTTTCAAAACTCATAACAATCTTTTGAACCTTGCCACGTTGTTCCGGGTCGAACGGGTACCGTAGAAATTGCCTGTGCGCTGATGAGTCCATGTCGGGTTCCTTGCCGATACTGATACCGGTTACGTCGCCCGAGAACCGGATGTTTCGTGCTGGTTGTCCTGTGTTTTCAATGACCATGAAAATAGGTTCTCCCTTCTCGACATCCTTGCCGGTTTCACGCTCATGGACGCACAGAACTCTTCCTCCGCCGGCGGGGTACATCCACATTTTGCCGTCAGGAGCATGCTCGCATAAATGGGAAAATAGGTCTTGAGACGGATGTAGATAGGGGCCGGACGCCTTAGATCGTCGGGTCAACTCCGCCTTCTTTTCTCGTTCTTGCGCCTCTTCGACTTCCTTAACCCGATCCTCAAGTCGCTTCTCTTTTTCCAAACGCTTCGCTTCTTCTTTTTTGGATCGGGCATCAAGCCGGTAGTCCTTCAACAGCGTGTAGGCGAAGTTAAGAATAGTTAAAAGAATTGCAATCAGCGGTAGGTATCCCATGGCATTATTAGCATTTAATCGAATGAGTTATCCGCTTACACGAGCACTAGAATGAGTTTGCATCAATCAAAACGAAGACGCCGGTTATTGGGTGTCGAAGGTCAAATGAACGTAAGCACGCGTTCCGTCGGGAATTAAACTTATTGTAATTCTGCGATGGGGCGATGCTTGCTGTGTGTAAACCTCTATTTTTGCATGGTCGCCATCGTGTTCGAAATGTGAAGAGTGTGTCCAAGTGTTATCAATCAATTGACGAAGGGCCCTGTGTATATCCCAACATCTTTGGTTGGCCTCTGAGTAAGATTGTTCATCGAATTTGTAAACCAATTGGGGTGGAAAAGAGCCATCTTTTGAGACCTTGATGAATCCCGTATCGTCGAAAATACTTTGAGTGCCATGTGAATATGAGTAAGAATCGGTTTCAAATTTTAAGTCGCCGGTAATACTCGAAAAATCCGGATAGGAGGTCAGAACGAGTGAAATCTCGTCGCTCAACTCATCAACTTGACTGTATCTCGGAGTTTGCTCTGCTTCTGAATTACTGTTTGAAGCCCGCCCAGACGACGAATTTTTTTGAGAGCTGGAAATGGTATCTGGGGTAGAAAGCGTATCACCCGATACGATCATCGAGAGCCAGCCATGTGCCCTTAGAGTTTCTACGGGCTCGGTAGTTAGCCCGACGTTGGGCTCTGGATCCCAGATCTTAAAGTCAGTAGCCTGTCCAGAATCGTCGGTCACTGCACCGTAAACTATGATGCAATGTGCGCTCGTCGGCGAAAGCCAATACATGTACAGGATCGGATTTCCCTCTCGGATTTGTTTTTTAAAATTTTGCCAGTCGATTAAAGCAATCGGCCGACTAACTTGGATACCAGTCAACCGAGGATCGTCCTCAGCAAGTCTATTGATACCCGTCGCCATGTCTATGGGATGGGATAACGCTCCAACACCCGCTGAACCGTTCACGGCTTTTTTTACCTCATCTTGGTCTAAATCAATGCCCTTGACCTTCAATGCAGCTGACATTGAAGCAGCCCAACAGGCGACCGGGTCTTCCTGAGGTGAGAATCCAGAAGCCAGGTCTCTAAAACCTCGAATTTCCACATCCGCATTTATAAGCTGTGTGGTGAGTAGGCACCATGCCGCCAAACAAATGATTCGCGTTCTTGTTGCCATCATGCAAATAACTTCTCGCTCACCGATAGATAGCGATGCAGGTTCATTTAACAAGGCATCTTTCCGATGAAACTGTGAGGTTCTCGCGGTCACGAACGGATGCGATTTTGTTCTTTGGCTTGGGCCCTTCACTGCCCCCGGTTTTTCGGGGGAAGTGAGCGCGAACCAAACTTTCATTGTCGGGTCAAAAGACGCGATCCAGCTAAGACATCTTCCCGGATCAACTTGCGGATATGTTCTGACAGGCTAACACCTTGGGCTTGCAGACGCGGACTGAGTGCCCGGACGTCCTCCTCAGGAATCTGCATGGGAATGATAACGAGCGGGTGGCCAATTCGCCTTTCTCGTTTGAGAAAATCATTCTCCAACTCATCAAGGATCATGCGGACCTCCGTTTGCCGCGTATCCGCTTGCGCCGAGGGCTATCCTTCCGGATTAGCCGCAGCATATATTCGCTTCGACTGATGCCTTGGGTCTCGCAGTATCGATTAATGTTAGGGCAGGCATCGAACTTAGTAACCGCCAGCTTTTCCCCTGCATCGCGTCTCTTCTTTCGATAGCGCCGTTCAAGTGTCATGATATTCATGACGCCACCGCCAGTCCGTGTTGTTCCAATTTCGCCTCAGCAGCGCGTATCTCCTTTGAGCTTTTGCGAACCGCGTCATCCTGCTTTTCGTACGCGGCGTAGAGGTCACCCAAGTCCTTCTCACGCTCGGGAAATTGGGTGAGGACTTCCGCGAGAGAATAAGTGAGATACCTGAGTCTCTCGGTGTTGTTGTAGCCATCGAGGTCGGCGACCAACGCAACCGTCGCCAATTCTGAGGGTGTCACAAAGAGGACGCGGGATTGCCAGAGCAATGCCTGGTATTGAAGCGGGTTCAATTCGAGTTCCAAGGCAACCCGTATGCGCTTCTTGGCCGGAACCGTTTCTCTGATTTTATCCCACTCCGCCTCGCTTGGAGCATAAGCAGCGCGGCCTTTTGGCAGTGGTGGGAGTGGTGGTAACTGTACTTTGCTATCCTGTCGGTCTTTCATACTGTCCTTTCGTATTATTGTTGTTTCTTTGGTGATTCCTCTGTGGGAAAACTTTTCGGGCTGGTTGACGCTGGCTGGACTAATCGCGGGTTTTTTGTCCGGCGTTTTATAACGGCATCGCATTGCTCAAGGTCGAAGCGAATGCAGCGGCTATTGATATGCACGACTGGCAGCATTCCGGTCCGAACCCACTTGCGGATCGTTGTGTGGTGGACGCTATACCGCTCCGCCAACTGCTTTGCCGAGACGAGCTTTTGGTTCATGATTGGCCCTCAGATTTTGGGAACAACGCCCACCAGGTCGCGGCGACTGAATCAGCGACACGGGAGCGGTAATTCTGGAACAGCATCTTCGTACCCTCATGTCCCATTTCGAGAGCGGTGTTGGCCGCATTCTTGAAGTGTGCCAGGTGGTAGCTGCCGAAACTGTGGCGCAAAGCATCATGTGGCCACGGCTTGCCTTCCTCGCCACGCACAGCGAAACCAGCCGCCTTCCGAACGGCGTCGTATCGGCGCCGGAAGTTTTCGCCCTGTATCCAATTTCCTGCGCTCAGGCTCTCAGCAAGGCGTGCATCTGTTTTCAACCACGCGGCCAAGACAGGCTCGATTTTCACATAGCGATGTTGGGCGGTCTTTGTTATCTCGGAGCCGCAATCGATAAGTCCCCGCTCAAGATCGATGGCTGACCATTTGAGACGCTTGATTTCCTCGGGCCGAAGGCCAGCGAAACCGCCGATGGCAAGTGAGACCATTACGTCGGGGTTCTCTTTCGCCCCGGTTAAAAGTGTCGTCATCTCGTCGGGAGTGAGAATGCCAACCTTGTTTACTGATACGCGGTGCCTCTCTACGTCCTTGGCCGGATTATCACTGATAATCTTTCGCCGTTTGGCAAACTCGAATACACCGTGAAGTAGAGTGCGAAGATGGTTGCGAGAGACTGGCCCCACCTCAATGCTTCCGATCCATGCCTGCAGGTCTGTACCGGAAATGTCCGACATCCGGCGATCACCCAGTGCCTTTCCCGCCCGCGCCATCACGTTTTTCACGGTTGAGAGATGGCGCTGACTGCGGCCTAAGCCTCGCCGCGATTCAAGGTACTGTTCGGCGACTTCTGCGAACGTGGCCTGGGTGCCCTTACGTCGATCAATGAATTCCCTCACCACCTCGGTCAGGGTGACGTTGAAGGGTCGAATCAAATCCAAAGCAGCCAAGGCCTCAAATCGCTGCGCTTGCGTCAAGGCCATCGCGTTTAAACCAAAGTTCTCAGCCTCGATGCGGCGAGCATTCGCCTCGCTTTCTGCCTGCTGCTTCGTTTTGAAGTAGTGTCTTTCCAACGGCTTCCACGGGTGATTGATATAAACCACCCATTTTATATTCGGACGATTTTTGAGTTGGCAGGCATGCACGGTGACCGTGAACCGCTTCAAGAAGACAGGCTTCTTTTGAATCGCACCCGACTTGTTGACGATGAAACTGCCAGTATCTTCGCTTATGGGTGCGCCCGAGTGCCTAATGATTGCTGTGCATTCTTCCAGGTTGAATCGGACACATGTCGGCGATAACTGAACTTTCGGCAACATGCCCCGACGCGCCCACTTAAGGATCGTGCGCGGGTGAAGATTAAGGCGAAGGGCTAGCTCTCCGGAACTGACGAGCATAATCGGTCTGGATGGCGCCTCGCTCATACGGTGGGAGCCTTTCGTGCAAGATCGCGGGTGTGAACAATGCGACGCGTTAAGCACGAGTTCCATACCCGAGCGCGGACGCAACGAACGGTGCGTTTCCTATCCGTCAGGGTGTAGACTTGGCCGAGTGTTAGTCCGAGGGCGTGCCTGGCTTCGACTCCCTGCCATATGGGAGATTGGGATGAGTTCATACCTTCTTAGAACGGCTGGCGCTGGTAAAAATCAACGTCACTTTTAAAACTTTTTTTGATTATTTCGTTGTTCGTTTGAGCGCGTTGATGCTTGTTGAAGCATTCTGGCGACGCGTCTTGACCGTGCTGTAACCTCCCAGCTATGCCGATTTGATGCTCATCTCCATCGCACGCGACGGCCAGGAAATCGGCGAGTGGAGCGAGTACATCGTTCGGTCCTTCTACCAAGAGGGGCAATTGCTCGGCAGCGACCACTATTGGCACGAGGGCATGACCGAATGGAAGCCGCTGCGGGATCTGATTAAACCTGCGTTGCCGCCGACTGCTACCCCTGAAATTGAGGTAACCCCGCCTGCTCTTCCTGAGCCACCACCTTTGCCGCCGCCTATACGGGAAACGGAACCGATGACCGCCGTCGAGGAAACCATGGGGAAGTTGGGGCCGTTCCCGGATGGCTGGACACCGGCCACCTTTCGCCGTCGATCGATGGCCAAGATGATCGATTACTTCGCACTGACGGTTGGTAGCGGTACGGTACTTTTCCTGATCCTCGTTCCAATCGCGTTGCTGGCTCCGCCCCCAACCGTATTCGTGTGGCTTGTGATCTTGCTCGGTTACCCCGTCTCGAACCTTCTCTTCTTTGCGTGGGATTGGGCCTGGGTGACCATGACAGGAACGACTCCCGGCAAATGGGTCTACGGCTTGCGTGTCGTCAATTCGGATGGAACCGAGGGCATCGCCTCGCGCACGTCCGCCAGGCGCTCCCATGCGTTGCTCCGTTCCCTCTGGTATCTCTTCGCCTATCCCTTTTTAACCTTTTGGCGTGTCGCCAGTGCGGAGAAGCAGTTCCTCCATACCGGCACAACAACCTGGGACAGTGACGCCGGGACTGCGGTGATAGGAAGGAAAATCGGGGTAGTTCGCACCATTGTTGCCGTGACCCTAACCGTGATTAGTTTCCTCAGCATTCTGCTTTGGTGCGCGGCTGCGTCATCAAACCTCTGACAAAAGGTGACGGGCCGCTGATCGTGATTTCAAGGTACCCTAAAACCGAGGAACAGCCCCACTTCGTCTTGAAATCGATAGGGCAATAGGTCTCTGGTGAGCGCTGAATAGAGGCATATCTGTTTGAAAAGGTACCAAATTGGTTGAGGTGAGTGCCGCGCCGAATTACTTCAGCGCGGCACTGCGAACCGGTTAGTCCTTGACCCAAATGGGAAAGGCTTTTCCGGGCGGATATATGCGTCTTCCATCTTTGGTGGTTATCCACCGGACGAAAATTAGCCTGTATCCTGGCCGACAAGATTGATTATGCTTTTGCATAACAACCTCCTTTTCTTGCCGTAGCACTTGACGTCGGGTCAGGCAGGGTGCTTATTTACATGCTGATCAAAGCAGGTGACCTAGGACGACGTTCCCGCATGAACGGTGTCTGCGGAAATCTTACGAGGCCGACGGAGAGCTCTAACTCTTCGTCGGCCTTCAAAGTTTTCAAGCTAATATCGCGTTTAGAACCTCCTGCTTTATTAGTTGAAGCTGATGAGCGCGTCGTGCGGCGCAGGTCTTTGCGACTCCAAAGTCGTCGGCGCAGTGCCTAAGAATCTGGCGCTGTCTCGCCTCGGGTGATCCTCCCGTCCTGGGATGCACAAGATCTGAATGATGGTAAAATCTTTGACGGAATCGTAACGCATCCATTAGCAGCGCGCCGGCCAGATATTTAGCGTCACTTTCAAAACGCCGATACTCGCCGGCGTTCAATTTTGCGTCTCTTACACTGTCGAAGCCATTTTCAAAAAGTTGAGGATAGTGAATTAGAATATGGGCCTGCTCTTCTGCAAGAGTGAATCTAAACCTGGGCTCGTGGTCGAGCGCACTTTCGCGAACAAAAATGTGCTTACTTTTGGCGCAAAAGGCTTCTATGTCGTCAGGGAGGGATTTGACGAAAACTATCTGATAATTTTGCTGATCAAGCATCCGCTCAATATCTAGTGCCCAAGGATGATTCGGTGAATACCGCCCAAAGTCGGAAGTAGCTTTTACTGCCGTCGCTTCAAGACTACGACTGGCAAATGGGCGGTATTCGAAGCGCATGATTAGTCCTGTAATTTATGGATGATCTCTTTCAATATGGCGTCGGAGACTTGCTTATTTCGGACCGTTCTCAGAAATACAGGAACCAATTCTCTCTCTCCAATAATACTCACTAAATCCAAAGGAACAGTTTCATTAGCTTTGGCGGCAAGATCGTGATACTGCGACCAATCGTCTTCATGCTGAAGGCCGATGGCTTTGCCTAGCAGCTTAAGTTTTTTTGGATCTTGAGGGGGTCTGACCGTTCCGGTTTCGATTTTGGAGTAGTTGGAAGGAAGAAGCTCAGCTTCTCCCGCCACGATGCGTGCTGTCTTACCGGCTTTTTTCCGCTTCTCGAGCAGAAAGTGGCCGAAGCGCACGCAAGGGTTGAGGTGCTTATTTGACATAGATATGGTTAGTTTGATTTTTATCGTAGAGTTTTACCTCTCGAATTAGTTGTAAAAATATCACAATTTTACAACATGGCAATTCTTTATTTTCAATCTTGCGGCACTATTTCGTAAAGTAGATTCAAAGTCGCAGAACGAAGACAGATGAATATGGCATTTGGGGTTTGGAGCATGTCACCATGTTTCAAGCGAACAACTGGCATCGTCTCTACACCTAGCGGCAAATCGACAGGTTGACCGCACGCGTCCTTTGTATATGGACGACGCGCCACACCCGACGAGACTAACACCCCGCTATCTATGTGAGCGCACATCCTCCAATTCTTTTTTCACTTCCTGGCGCAGGCCGGGTGCTTCGGAACCTCTTGTCGAATGTTTACTGTGGCCTGGAACAACTCGGCATACCGCCAAGCATTCTTGGCGATACCACAAGACCTCGAGGTGACCGACAAGCGGGGTCAGGCCATTCGTGATGTTGATATTCTCACACTTCGCACGTCTGATTTGGCGTTGTTTCAGTTGATGGCACCGAACTCGTTTCTGAGACAGTGCCGGAATTCATGCTGATGAAGTTTGCTGACATACCTAAGGTGCTGCTGCGAATAGATTTCAGAAAAGCTGATGACAGTCCTCACGACCGTTGTAAACTAATGCTGAGCGATTAAGAGAGGGTAGCAGGCGAGAGGGGTTTACTGAATGGGCGACAGCACGCCTCGGAGCATCCAAATTGAAGAGTTCACTCTGCCCCTATAATCTAGGGTCGTGATTTTGGGCTCTTCGCGCCCTTTCTCGTAAAGAATGATTGAGCTTTGGGCAAGCCTCGGCTACCAATCGCCACCATGCCCTCGTCTGTCGTACCAAAGATTTTCTATCAAAACTCCATGCCACGGGCGGGATCGACGTTGTTGAAAAACTAGGCGCAAGTCGCTGTAATCGAATCGGTTGTCGAGCTGATGATGCTTTGGCTCGCTCGACATTAAAATGTTACAATTTTGTAATCGTTGGAGCTTGACCTCATCCATTTCATTCTCCACTGTCGCCTAATCAGGTATGAACATGTCCGAAAAAACTTATTTTCTCTGCGCAACCGTGCTTCTGATCATGTCCTTACATGCCGGTCGAGCACAAACGGCTCAACCAGTGGTTACCGCCCCGGTGACATCACAAGCTCAGTCAGCTCTTCAGACCTATCAACAAGAGCAACAGGCGCTGGCTCAAGAAGAGCAAACCTTGATCAACCAAGGGGCGACACAGGAAGAAATAACAACTTGGCATCAGCAAAATGCCGCACGGTTTAACGCGCAGATTCAAAGAGCGCAAGCGATGTCGACCGCATCGTCGACGCAAAGCCTGCCCACAAATGTCCAGGTCAATATTCCTGCGAATGCTTCTCCTGCCATGAAAGATTTCCTGACGAATCAAGCGCTATTGGCGAACGCCAGGGTGCAAATTCATAACCAGCTTGTGCAATCGTTACCAGCGAATGCGACTGCAGATCAGGTCGAGCAGGCACAACAGCAAGAAGAGGCCGTTTTTCAGCAACAATATGGTCAAGCCATGGCGCTCCAAACTAAGCGAGCCCAAGCCGTGGCGGCGGAATCAGCCCAGTCGTTCGGCGCATTGCCTGCGCCCCCTCCAATTCCAACGGGTACTTCACCTCAATTGGCGGCTTTGCTGACGCTGAAATACCAAATCGCCAGCTCTCAGGCTCAAATATTGAAGAGCTATGCCACCGCTGATCCGGCGGTGAGGCAGGCCGCGCTGCAGCAATGGTCGAAGCAAAATGCCGTGCTCCTCCAGCAACTCCAACAACAAGCCGAAAATTTGTCTGAGGCAGGTCAAACGATTCAAACCAACTAGAAAACCAATGCATACACGAACATTAATAAAACTGGCCTTCGCGCTGACCTTTGGGATCGTCCTGCAAACCCCCTGTTTGCGCGCGCAGATTTTCACGGCTCCACTCCAAGCCTCTACGACTGGCACCAACCCGGTCGATTTTGAATTCCGTGCGGATGGGACGATGATCGCCAAAGGAAATTATACTTATTCAGCCAGTCTACTTTCTACAGATCAGGGCGGGGGAACCAGGCTGCTCTGGTTTCCATCACAAGGTGCTTTCCGTGTCGGATCGGTATCAAGTGGATTGACTTGTTGGGATCAGTCCAATATCGGCCCCACCTCAATGGCATTTGGTCAAGACACCACTGCTTATGGCTATATTTCTACTGCCATGGGAGACGAAAGTATTGCATCTGGCTTGGTCTCAACCGCCATGGGTCAGCAAACCTCGGCCACCGGTATGTGGACGACAGCAATGGGATTTCTTTCGACTGCAACGGGAAATTATGCTGCGACGGCCATAGGATATGATACAACCGCAAGCGGTGATGGATCAACTTCGATGGGGGTTTATACAAGAGCCCTAGGAACAAATTCTACGGCTGCCGGATGTTTTACAACGGCGACTGCGCAAACTTCGTTTGTCGTCGGCCTCTTTAATGTCGGAGGAGGTAACCCGACGACATGGGTTCCAACGGACCCACTATTTGAAATTGGAAATGGGACAGCTACTTCGCCTTCGGATGCCATGCTGGTGGATAAAAGCGGCAATGTAACGGCAACTACGTTCATCACGAAGGCCACTCCTGCTGCCGGGGATATACCGATGTTTGGTCATTAATCGCCGTTACCGGGTGAAAGGGCCTCATCGTATGAAAAACAAACTTCGTCGTCGTGGAGCAACGTCCACCGAGTCATCGCTCACGCTCCAGCAGCTTGGCTTGATGCTCGGCATTTTTACGATTCTATCGGTGAGCTTAGAGGCGACTCAGCCCGCCTGGTGGACGGCAACCGGGGGGCCGCTGAATAGCAATCCTCCCAATGATTACGCCGTGGCCAACCAGGGACAATTGAAGCAATTCACCCAGAAAGCAGCTGCTTATCTCAACGCCAATCTGACCAACGGAGCCGGTGCCACTCTCAACAGCATGGTCACGGGATGGAGTAACTATTACCAGACGAACGGCTATACTTCTACCAATCCTGCGCCAGCCGATTTAAAGGTCGTGAATCAAGGTCAGCTCAAATACATCGCCAGTCTTGTCTATCCTCAGCTTTCCACGGCGGGCTACATGTCCACGAATGTGCCCACCTGGCTTCAGACCAACGCGAGCGACTTCAAAGCGGCCAACCTGGGCGAGCTGAAACAAATCTTCGCGTTTCAAATCTCCGCGCCGCAAACGCCGATTAATCTCGTCGTTCAATTTGGAAGTACCTCCGCGACCCTGACCTGGTCTGATCCTGTCGTCAGTGTCCAGAGCTTCACGGTGCAGTATAGCACGAATGGGGGTAGCAGCTGGACCACGGCGGCTACGGTCGCGGGAAACGTTTTCACGGCCACTATGACGGGTCTGACCCTGGGATCCAACTACTCCTTCCGCGTCACGGCCAGCAACGGCGCCGGATCGTCAGCCCCCTCCACAGGAGACGCGGCACCGATCATCACGCTTTACACGCCGCTCGACGCCACCCTGGTGCCGTAAATTGATTTTGAGGATGATGTCATGAAATTATTAATGGTTGCTATTGTCGGGATTGGCTTGTTGGTACCTTCACTTTTAAGTCTCAATAACCCGGGGCCCACGGTCACGTCACTACACGGTTTTGAAGAGCCTCTCGTTGCCCTGGGCGGGACGCCGAAGGATGAGACGGACGCTGATTTGATTTCTGCCATTAATGCGTTCAAATCTAGGACGTCGTACGAAGATGTTTCGGCATTGACGACCTATCTCCAATCGCACCCTAACTCGCCATGGAAGTTTTCCTTGCTGGCCAATCTCGGGATCATCTACCGCGAGACAGGACATTTTTCGAGAGCAATAGATGTTTGGGAAGAAGCATGGGGCTTGGCCAAAACAGAACAAAAGGATATTAAAATCCTTTGTTTAGCTAATCGAGTATTAGCTGACTTAGCTTCATTGCTCTCGAGTTTAGGCCGAACCCAACGCCTAGATAGCTTATTGGCTGAAGCGAAGGGGAGACCCATCTATGGATCAGCCATGGTCCAACTCAATACTGCCAATGAAAATCTCTGGACGATGAAAGATAGGCCTGGCAAGTCATTCAAATGCGGCCCATATGCGCTTGAAAGTATCAGAACATTCACCAACGAAAAGGATTCTCACTCCGACTTGATTCGCAAAGCCCAATCCGGTTCAAAAGGATTTTCTCTTACGCAGGTACGAGATTTATCTGTGAAATTAAAGATGAATTACCAGATGGCCAAGCGAGAGGCCGGAGCTGATTTTATTGTGCCATCTGTAGCGCATTGGAAGAGTGGGCATTATGCAGCCCTACTCCAAAAGCAAGGGAACTCTTTTTTGACCAAAGATCCAACTTTCGGTCAAACGCTCTTAGTCACAAGCCAGGCACTCGAGGACGAAACGAGCGGCTATTACCTGGTACCTTCAGGTTCTCTGCCAAAAGGTTGGCAGGCTGTCTCAGACGCCGAGGGCAACACGGTATGGGGAAGAGGCGTAGCCGGTGGTCAAGTACCCACGGACACTAAGCCCATGGATAAAAAGTGTAAGGATTGCCCCCCCTCCAAAGGAATGGCGGATTATAATATTTTTCTCATGCTTGTTAGCTTGAGCATTCAAGATAATCCCGTTGGCTACACGCCCCTTGTTGGTCCAGACATGGAATTTAGAATTACTTACAACCAGCTTGAGTATAGCCAGCCGGCGCTAGGCAGCTCCTTTACAGGTGACTTTAATTTTGGACCTCTTTGGAACTGCAACTGGCTCTCCTACGTGGTTCCGCCAACGTCGACTGGTGGAACGGCAAAAGTTTATGTTCGAGGCGGGGGACAGGAAACTTATCCAGCCACAGGTTCGCACACGACTGATTCTGGAGGTTACTTGAATTATTATGCGGCTCAAGTTCAGGGACAGGTAACCTTGTGGCTTTCACCCGACGGTACAAAGTACGAACGGCGTATGCCAGATGGTTCAAAAGAAGTATTCAGTGTCATTGACGGTTCTGGTTATTATCTTTTGAAACAAGTCGTTGACCCGCAGGGTAATCATATCGACTTTAATTATGATGGAAGTCATCGGTTACTTACTGTGATTGATGCTACGAGTCAAATAACGAGCCTAACCTATGGCTTATCTGGAGATTCTTCCAAAGTTACCCAAATCACTGATCCCTACGGTCGAACGGCACATTTTAAATATACCAACTCAAATCCCTCCAATCCTTCTTCTGGAATCTGGCAGCTGACAAGCATTCAAGACGTAGTCGGGATTACTTCTACTTTTAATTACTATAGCGATCCCAGCACGCACATTGCCAGTTCAGCAATTACCAGCATGGTAACGCCTTATGGAACGACAACCTTTAATGCGTCGGTAAGTCACTTTAATGGCGCAATCCCATTAACACGATCTCTTAGCGTTACTGAACCTGACGGTAGCCAGGTCTATGTCGAATCCGACCTTGATCTTGATCTCGTTGGGTATTCAAATCCATATCCATACTCAGACAATGATCCATATTACCCAACGGGAACAGGAATTAATATCTACAACGCAGAATTGCGATGGGGGAATACGTTCTACTGGGACAAAAAAGCCATGCATGATGCTCCAGGCGATTATACTAAGGCGCACATTTATCACTGGCTCGTAGATTACACTATGTCTCCGGAAAGTGCTTCCGGTGTCTTGGATTGTGAAAAGCCAGCTCTTGAAAGCCGTATTTGGTACACCTATCCCGGTTCATATTGGTACCTTGGGTCTAGCGATCTTCCCACAAGTATCGCAAGAGTAACGGATACTGTCGGTACCGGAACTACTCAAAATTGGCGTTACCAGTATAGTGACACGCACAATCCCGCGGCTCTGACGGCTGTGATCGACCCTCTCGGCCGACAAACCAATTACACGTATGATGCCACGGCCGGCATCGACTTGATCAAGGTCACGCAGAACATTAGCGGAGGAGGAACCAGCACGCTGTCTACTCTTGCTTATACCAGCACGCCTCATTGCCCCACCGCGATTACCGACGCTGCCGGGCAAACGACGAATTACACCTACAACGCCCAAGGACAGGTCACGTCCGTTACCCCGCCAGTGCGCTCCGGACACAGTGCGGAAATGACAACGTATAACTACACCAGTAATTTTTTGACCAGTATCGTGGGGCCCATGGCGGGCGCGACCATGACCTTCACCCCGGATTCCATGAACCGGGTCAGGACGGTGGCAGATGCCGAAGCCTATACGCGGACTTACAGCTACGATAACTTGGATCGAGTGACCCAGATCACTTACCCGGATTCGACCACGGAAACGTTCTCTTACGTCAATCCGACGACGAGCCTGGTCGATCTTGATCTCCATGCTTCCACGGATCGCTTGGGTCGCAGCACCAGCCGCACGTACGATTCCACCCGGCACATGACTTCGATTACGGATCCCCTCAACCGGACCACCCAGTACGGCTGGTGCAGTTGCGGATCGATGACCTCGCTCACCGATCCGAAGCTCAATGTCACCTATTTCAATCGCGATGTGGAGGCCCGGTTAACTTCCAAGGTCTACCCCGGCGGCACCCAGCCTCCGGCCAATCCCGATTACACCTACGATACCGTGGGCCGCGTCGCCACGTTTACGGACAAGCGTAAAGATGTCACCACCTACGGGTATAACCTCGACAATACCCTGGCAACCAAGAGCTATACTCTGGGTACCGGCTCCGCCGCCATTCTGCCCGCCAATGTCTCCTATAGCTATGACACCTACTATCCGCGCCTCACCTCCGCCGGGGGAGTCTCCTACAGCTACGTCCCGGTTGGTTCACTGGGCGCTAATAAGGTGCTCACCGTCACCAATACCCTCACGGGCGGCACCGGCACGGGCATCGTCACGTACGCCTATGACGAGTGGGGCCGCAAGGTCGGGCGCAATATCGACAGCGCCAATAACGAGACCACGACCTTTGATTCCCTGGGTGAAGTGACCAATGTGACGAATCTCCTGGGCAGCTTCAATTATACCTACTACGACCCCACGCATCCCACGGGCCGGGTCGCGCAGATCACCTATCCGAATGGACAAAAGACCCAATACAGCTACTTTAACAGCTACGGCAGTTTCACCTCCACAGGAGACGAGAACTTGCAGCAGATCAAGAATTTCCGGCTTTCCGGTTCCAACCTCTCGGAGCATGACTACACCGTCGATGCCATGGGCAAGGTGCTCACCTGGAAGACGCAAGTGCTGACCGGGGCGCCGCTGCTCTGGACCCTGGGCTATGATGCCGCTGACCAGTTGACCTCCGCCACCCGGACCAATACCACGCTGCCGGGCACCGCGCCGTCCGTCACGCAGGACACCTACGGCTACGATAGCGCGGGCAATGCCACCAGCGTGCAAACCACCGGCATCACGCGCAGCCCGTCGTACAACGCCTTGAACCAGCTCACCTCCTCCACGCCTTCGGGAACGCAAACGGTGCTCATGACCGGGGCACTTAACGGCAGCGCGTCGGTCACGGTCAACGGGAGTGCGGCGCCGGTCTATACCGGAAACGTCTTTGCCGGGGCCGTCTCCCTCTCCGCAGGCTCGACCAGCACCGTCACGGTGACGGCGCAGGACGCCACGGGTAACAAGCAGACCAATCATTACCAGGTGATCGTGCCGAGCCAATCAAGCTACAGCCCCACCTTTGATGCCGATGGCAACGAAACCAGCAACGGCGCGGGCCAGAGCTACACTTGGGACGTGGAAAACCGGCTGATCAAGATCACGCAGGGCAGCAGCACCTACCTCTTTGGCTACGACGCGCTGGGCCAGCGCATCAGCGAGAAGGACAACGGCTCGCTCACCACCCAATGGGTTTGGGACGGCGGACGTGTGGTCGATCAGCGGGACGGGTCGAACACGACGAGCAAGCGGTACTACGCGCTAGGACAGCAGATCAGCGGGGCCTCCTATTACATGACGTTTGATCACCTGGGTTCCGCGCGGGAAGTGATGAACAGCGGGGGCTCCGTGACCGGGCTGGTCGATTACGATCCGTGGGGCCGGGTGACGCTGGTGACCGGGACGGCCTCCCACATGGAGTATGCGGGGTATCTGGCGCATACGAGCTCCGGCCTCTATCTGACGAAGTACCGCGTTTATGATCCGAATGTGGGGAAATGGTTGTCCAGGGATCCGATCGGGGAAGGCTGGGATGCGACGCTGTATTCTTACGTTTACAATGATCCAATTAACATGATTGATCCGCTGGGCTTATACGGTACGGCTACAGGGGGAGCAAAAATTGCCGCGAGGGCGAATGCTGCTCAAGCTGCTGCTGCTGCTCTGGCCGCCACGCAAGCAGCCAATCATGCTCCATTGCCCCCGCCACCACTGCCAGCATCTGCTTCACAGGTTGCATTCGATTTGCTCGATAGTTTCAGTTTGCAGAACATGGTTGGTAATCCAGGTAGAAGTGCATTAGAACTGGGATTAGGCAAACCTGGAGAGGCTGGTTTGATTTACCTAGCAACAAAGTCAAAATGTCCTCCTGTAGCGGGCGCTGGTGCATTTGCAGGCCGGGCACTTCCTCTTTTGGGAGGAGGTTTAATGATCGGCGCGACAATATATGATGCTGCTAATCCACCACCGCCGCCGCCGCCTGATCCCCACCCTGCTCCCGGTATCCCCTGGCCAAGTTTCAATGATATTTTGAATGGAATAAACGCTGCTGGTCAGGGTCATTGAAAATTATTTAAACATCCGGCTTGAATTTCAACTTTGAGATGCCATGCGAAGTTCTCCGTTCCAAGTAATAACAGATTTTTGCAATCAACATCTCATTCTATGCCTCTTCTTTGCAGTGATTAGTTTAACTCTTACCGGTTGGTTCGAATATCGAAACAGAAAGTCATCCGCGTTCGCTTGGACTTGGTTCGCTGCTGGTGCAATTTTTTTATATATGATCATGAAATTAATTTTCTAATCAAGCTGAGCAAAATGGCTCAAGGAAGCAGCGAAAGACGGCATTGCAACGCCTCAAAAATAAGATAAGGCAGGTAATGGTTTGCGGGTATAACAGCTTCCAATACTTTTAAAGTGAACTCCGCAAGCCAACCATAGCACCCGATTTAACAAAAAAGAATAAACCATGAGAAGGGTTGACTCGGTTGGTTCCCACAAACCCTCGCCCTGCGGGATTGCCTGCAGTGATTTCATCCTGCGCGCGCCCCTGCGTAAGATTGTCTCGGTTAACCAAGGCTGTCTTGAGAGATACTTCAGCTTTCAAACCCGCATCGTCCTCGGTCATAGCTGCGGGCACTCCACCTACTTTGCTTCAGTCGCACAACTTGCATCGGCCTTAACACGGCGTCGAGATTGACTTGTCGGGCAGTTCAGATGATCTTCCGTCGAATAACTGCCCAGCCTTTTGTCTGAGGCTCTTGGGGGTTGGGGGAAGTCTGCATACAACTGCATACAAATATCTTTCGTAAGATTGCGTGATTCTTCCAAAAGCCATTTTGAATAGGTATGCTATAACGTGAATAGCCGCGAAGACTTACGAAATATAGCGAACTGCTGCGAACGGGGTTTGGCGGGTTCGACCCCCGCCGCCTCCACAAATATAAGCGCATTCAAACCAACGAGTTGCAATAGATAGATTGGAGTTAAATAGAGAGTGGTGACACTTTAGCGACAAGTCGCGTCACTACGGGTAACTCAGGGGCATGAAAATTCGCCCTTCTCCAGAGGAGAAAATTGCCTTTCCGCATACCATAACAGAGCGCGGGGTATCGGTCAGAATCTACCGTTCTGAGAACAACGGACATCCGAGCTTTTTCGTCACATGGCAAGACGCCGGGGGCCGACAGCGCAAGCGGTGCGCCACATGGGACAAGGCCAAAGGTCGGAACCATGTGAGTCAGTACTGTGACCCTGTTTACAGCCATATTACTATTTTTACCAACGTGAAGCGGCGTCGAAGAAATTTACCTACAGATCACCTGAATTGAAATCGGAACGATAGTCGTAAAGCCACTTTGAAATCTTTAATCTTCGCTTCAGCTATTCTTCACTTGCGCCTGGTATGAGTAATTCATGCGTAGGACTCTGGTGACAGTGGGATTATGTACGCTACTAGTTCTAACCCTAATCACGGCTACACCTTGCCGAGCAAATGATCTGCACGGCTTGCCTGCCATACCAACCTCCGTAAAGATAGTTGCCAGTCCTTCACAACCGGACACGCTGCTGGTCGGGCTTAATCAAAAGCTCGATCAGAATTTACGTTGGGATGAGAAGGAGGGTACGCTGACGGCCTGTGTTACCTATAGCCTTATAGATGGAGGTGGCGATACCGATTGTGACCCCTTAGATTACAGGACCTTTGAGCTTCCCTTCCCGGCAGTGAGACTCGATCAGGATAACAACCTGACTGTGCTCGATAGTAAAAAAAGAAAAATACTCCTGGGGCACCTAGAAAGTGATCCTTACGGATCACGGGTGGTTCTCAACGACAACGTGCGCCTGATCGCGCATCGAAAAAATGGGCGGCTTTGGGGAAGGATTGTGGTGGTCGATAAATCGATTCCAACGGAAAAAACTTGGGACGAGCTCGATAAGACGTTAACGAAGCCGTCTTACAAATAAATTAGAGTTCAGGTCTATCCAGAAAATTAAGTACGTCTTGTGCTAACTGACCGGCTTCGTCGATGATTTCATTTGTTTTGGACACAATCCGCAAAAGCAACTCCGCCCGAACGGCGACCTCCCCTCCAGATGCCATGAGAAGAGTGAGCTCACGATGAATCTGGCCATTGAGTTCAGTAGCGGCGAGTTTTTGCTCTGCGGCCATTTTTGCCATGTCGATATCCTCTTCGAGGAGACCGGTCGCCGCCCGGTCGGTCATATATACCGCATGCTCGATTAATTTCTTAATTTCGGTGACTCGACTGGGTTTGGGTTCGCGAATGAGGCGGTCACAGAATTGAGCAATATCCACGGTTCGCGATCCCATTCTCTCAAACATCAAAGCGACTTGAGACACCAGAACCAATTTGCGGCGCTCGCGTGTCCCCACAGTTGAGCGAGACATCTCTTCGACCACCTGCTCCTCGATTTCCGCCCGGAGTCGGGACTGCTTGGCATTTTTCTCAGGAACGTTTTCCAAAACGGTAAGATTCCGCTTGCCGAGGGCATTGGCAGTATCTCGCAGATTGATTTCTGCGGCGAAGCCCATGATGGATAGAGTACCCATGAGTCGCGAGGGCGGTTCGTCCAGAACATGAGGCATGATTCGGTTCATGATCGAAGAGTCCTTTCTGCTAGAATTTCCAAATCAGGTCAGCCTGGAACAGGTTGTAGTGTTGGATCGTTCCGA
>CAIPBM010000163.1 GCA_903863295.1 uncultured Verrucomicrobiota bacterium
AACATAGCTTTGGGCCACGAGGAGTGACGTCAGGAAAAAGAAAGCGATCTCTTCCCAAGGCAAAATCCCTGCCAACTTGAATCCGGTGATTTGCTTCTCATCAAAGAACCATGTTCCCCCTTTCACGGCCACGACATCGGCCAGGGTGTAGTAGATGCCAAAAAAGAACATCACCAGGCTGAACAGCAGCGCGTGATCGAAAAAAAGCGGTGGCGCCAGGATCCACTGCACATAAAGCACCGGCAGGAACCAGGCGAGATGGAGTGCGTAATTCACCCGCGGCCCGACCTTCCGCCGCAGCCAGCGCAATTGAAAGACGACGAGAAGCCATGGAAGAATCGAGACGCCGAGACAGATGAGCGTCCCTTCGCTGAGGACCGTTTCCTGCCCGGTCTGGAAACTGGGGAAATAGAGAAGCATGGCCCGCACGGCGAGCATGACGTTCACGCTCTGGAGCACGAAGAACGCGTACTCCTCCACCGGCAGGTAGCCGAGACGCAAGCTGTACTTTTCGCGAGGAAATCCCCAGATGCCCCACTTGGCCGCCAGATTGTCCCAAGGCGTGGTGAAGACCATGACCGCGACGAGCACCAAACTGAAGGCGGTGATTTCACCGGTGACCCACGCCTCGCCCAAGTTGAGGCCGCCCAGCACGAGAAGCACCGGTAAATTAAAGATGAGATGGAAGCGAAAGTAGGTCAAAGGAGGGTGCCCATTGAAGGGTGCAAGCCTATTTAACAGCCACCCCGCGCCGATTGTCGAGGGATGACCACGTTAATGATTTGCGGGCGCGGCGTTGGTCATGTTCGGCAGCGGCAAAGGAATCGGGGCATTATCTGCGTCTGTCCCCGCCACCGGAGGTGTGGGATTCTTGCTGGAGGTGCTGTTCCGTTGACCATGATAGCTATCCTCAAAGGGGCTGCGGAAAGCATCAGGCGGTGGGACGGCCTCGGCTGGAGTGACGGCTGGCGCCGGGGCGGCGACATGGGAGCCTGGGCTTGACTTGGCTCCCGATAATTTGTCGCTGAGCAACTCCTTCAAGCCAACGCGGTTTTGCGGGTTGAACCAGAGCGTGATGCGACGCGCGATGCCGTCCTGATCCTGATAGAAATCGGGCCGATAAAGATAAAGCTCCTCGGTTTTGGCGTCCTCCGGCGGCTTCGTCCAATAAGTGGGTAAACTCATCGTAACCCAATATTTTACTTTTCGCTTATCGACAGTCGGATCGTTGGTTGATCCGGGCGTTGTCGTAGCTGGCGGCGCATTGGTGGCCGGTTTCGGCATCGGCGATGCCCCCGGCAAGATCAAACCGGGAATGACCGGACTGGGTGCGGGTGGTTGCAAGGCCAGTTGGTCTTCCAGGGTCTTCGGCGCGAACATGCCGCCGTCCTTGCAGAGCGCAAGGAAATCTGCCGGATGCGGACCCGGCCGGTCAATGGCACGGTAGGTCATATAGGAATGACGGCTTTCCACCGAATCTTCCAGGTACTGCTTCGCAATCTCCGGCTTGACGGCGCTCCCTGGCGTAATGGGCATGGCAAATTGCGCCAGGGTGACGAAGGTCCATTCATCGGTCTTGGCCCAGCGCACGGCAGGCTCCTCGATGAAATTGCCGTCGTCGTCGACCGCCGCACTGCGCCAGCCGATCGCCTCGGGGGTGGAACGGATTTCCACCGCCTGGGAAATCCAGTAAGGGCCAGGATACCACGACCAGACTTTATTGGCGCCACGCTTCCAATAGCCATAGTGCTCGGTCGCCCAACTGTGGGGGCGGTTCCCTTTCCAATACCAGCCATACTCCGTATAAAGCCAGCGACCATCGGTATACGGGGCCCCATGGTCGAGCGGTGTGTAGGCCCACAGCCCGTCGATTTTCGACCAGGTGCCGTAAGGGTTGAGAATCTGGAGGGCCGTGTCGAAATCGGTCTTTCCCCGATCCGTGAACTGGGTCAAGCCCGCAGACGCGGCTCCAGCCCCAAGCAGCAGGAGAGCAAAGAGAAGCAGACTTAGTGTGCGGGTCATGATCAACATGGCGGAAGAGAATAGAAGTTAAGGCCGCCGTCCGGGACTGGCAATTTTCAAAAGTGTCACGATTTCGTCACACTTTTACATCTGGATGCATCCAGGAGAATTCGAGAAGCGAACCTTCTGGCCATCTGTCATCTCGTCAGGTCGGCAACTGAGCGCCCCAGCCGCCGCCATTTATATGATTGACTTAGATCATATAAATACCACACTATCTTTCCAACGTGAAAGTAGCCCTGCACCTCGTTGAAGCGCGCCGGACCCGGCTGGCTTCCCTATTGGCGACGCATCGCTACCTCCCTTTACGGCAGGTCTGCCAACGCCTGAAAATCTCCGAGGCCACGGCCCGCCGCGATCTCAAAGCTCTCGTCCAGACCCGGAAAGTCACCCGCACCTACGGTGGCGCGTTGTCGGACTATAACAACACCTTCGCCTCTTTTGCTGATCGCCAGCAGAAAGCTCCCCGGGCCAAGACCCGGATTGGCCGCACCGCGGTCAGCCTGTTACGCTCCGGCATGACCTGTTACCTGGACGCGGGTACCACCATGCTCCATTGCGCCGAGGCCCTGAGGCAGGCTCCGGTCGAAAATCTAACGGTCGTTACCAATAATCTTCCCCTCGCGGAGACGCTTGCGGAAGTGCCTGGACTCCAAGTACATCTCATCGGCGGCCTACTCTTGAAACGGCAGTCGGTCTTGCTCGGCGACAAAGCGTGCGGCAGCGTAAAGGCCTGGAAATTTGACCTCGTCTTTCTCGGCGCGGAAGGCATGTCGGAGCGCGGCGTTTTTAATTCACAGGCCGACGTCGTCTCCTTTCAACGCGCCGTCGTCGGTCAGGCACAACGGGTCGTCCTTTGCCTTGATGCCTCCAAGCTCGGGCACGAAACCACGGAACTCCTTCTGCCCTGGTCCAAGGTCGACCTCCTCCTCACTGACGCCCCGTCCAAGGCCCTCCTCAAAAACAAGATCGCTCTTTCCTCCAACCAACTCATCGACCTCTCCACCTAACCAATCATGAAAAAAGCCATCCTCATCGCCAACGGCGACCTCCGTGCCTCCGCCAACCAAAAATGTGAAGAAGCGCAGGCCGCGATGGAAAAACAAATTGTCGAAGCCTTTGCCAAGGAGGGCGTCACCGTCGTGCGCGGACACTCTTTCGATCCGGTGAAAAAGCACAGCTTCATCGACAGCCAGAAATACGGCATGGAGGTTTTCCGTTCGATCGATCCGAAAGCGCCGCTGATCGTGGCCGAGGCCGTGTGGCAATACAGCCATCATCTCCTCCACGGCCTGATCACCCATCGCGGCCCCATCCTCACCATTGCCAACTGGAGCGGCACCTGGCCCGGCCTTGTCGGCATGCTGAATCTGAATGGCTCGTTGACCAAAGCGGGCGTCAAATACAGCACGCTCTGGAGCGAAAACTTTACGGACGAAGCGTTCCTGAAGGGACTACGTTCGTGGATCAAGACCGGCAAGGTCAAACATGACACCTCCCACGTCGTTCCTTATAAAAAGGCCGGGGTACCCGCGAGCGCGGAGAAAATCGGCACCGCTTTCGGCAAGGAATTCAAGACGCGCAAGGCGATCATGGGCGTTTTCGACGAGGGTTGCATGGGCATGTTCAACGCCATCATTCCTGACGAACTGCTCCACCCCACCGGCGTCTATAAAGAACGGCTCAGCCAGTCGTCCCTCTACGCCAAGATGCTGACCGTGAAGGATGAGGAAGCCCGCGCCGCTTACGAGTGGCTGAAAAAGAAGGGCATGAAGTTCCAGTTGGGCAGCAATGAGGAGACCGATCTGACCGAGCATCAGATTCTGCAGCAGCTTAAAATGTACATCGCTGCCGTGCGGATCGCGGACGAATTTGGCTGTTCAACCATTGGCATTCAGTATCAGCAGGGCCTGAAGGATCTCGCACCCGCTTCCGATTTGGTCGAGGGTTTGCTGAATAATGTCGAGCGCCCCCCCGTCGTCCATGAGGAAACGGGTGCCGAGTTGTTCAAGGGCGAAGCGTTGCCCCACTTCAATGAGGTCGACGAATGCGCCGGGTTCGACGGACTGGTGACCTACCAGCTCTGGCGCAAGCTCGGTTTCGCCCCGGAAAACACCCTGCATGATATCCGCTGGGCCCGCCACTACAAGGGGCCCGGCCTGAACGCCTATGTCTGGGTCTTCGAGATTTCCGGTGCGGTTCCCCCGGCCCACTTCCCGCGCGGTTTTGCCGATGCGTCCAGTGAACGCCAGCCCGCCATGTACTTCCGTCTCGGCGGCGGCACGGTAAAGGGCATCAGCAAGCCAGGCTGGATCGTCTGGAGTCGCGTTTATATCGCGGACGGCAAACTGAAATACGATACCGGCCTGGGCGAAGTCGTCACGTTGCCAAAGGAGGAAACGCAGGATCGCTGGAACCTGACCACCTCGCAGTGGCCGATCATGCATACGGTTCTCAAGGGCATCACCCGCGACCAGATGATGGCGCGGCATCAATCGAATCATATCCAGGTCGTTTACGCCCCGGACAAGGCCGGGGCCAAAAAGGGTCTCTACGCCAAGGCTGCCGCGATGCGTGAACTCGGCCTGGAAGTCGCCCTTTGCGGAAAAATCTAACCCCCCCCATGACCATGCACGAACCTGCGTTGTCCGACGAACTCAAATCGCTGCTCCATCTCTCCCATGAACTTGGCGTGGAGTCTCGTGGCATGGCCATGCTGGGCGAGGGCAATACCTCCACCCGTCGCGATGAGGAAACCTTTTGGGTCAAGGCCAGCGGCACCAACCTCGCAGCCCTGAAACCGGCCCAAGTGGTTGCGTGCCGCTTTGCGGACATTCTCGCGATGATGGAACGCGAGAAAATGAGCGATGCCGAAGTGAACCAGGCCCTGCTCGATTGCCGGGTTGATCCGGAGGCGCTCAAGCCCTCCGTGGAGGCGCTCTTCCACGGTTACCTGCTCAGCCTGCCGGAAGTGAATTTCATCGGGCACGTCCATGCCATCGCGGTCAACCAGATCCTCTGTTCACCACGGGCGAAGGAGTTTGCGGAAAATCGCATTTTTCCGGATGAGATCGTTTGCTGCGGCGCGGCCTCCGTGCTTGTCCCTTACACCGATCCAGGACTCGTCCTGGCCCAGGCGATTCGTGAGCAGACCCGGAAATACATTGAAAAGATGGGGACATATCCCCGGCTGATCCTCCTGGAAAATCACGGCATTATCGCACTGGGCAAGACGCATCAGGCTGTGCTCGCTGCCTTGTTGATGGCGGAAAAAACCGCCCAAATCTGGGCCGGTGCCGCCGCGTTGGGCGGCCCACTCTTTCTCTCCGAGCAACAAGTCCAACGCATTGCCCAACGGCCCGACGAACATTACCGCCAGCGCGCGCTTAATTTATGAATGACTACGTCGCCCTCGATCTAGGTGCCGAAAGCGGCCGTGTCATGCTCGGCAGGCTGGCGGACGGCAAATTGCAGATGGAGGAAATCCACCGCTTCCCCACCGGCGCGACGGTCATCGGCGAGACCTTGCGTTGGGATATCCTGCATCTCTTCGAGGAGATCAAGACTGGCTTGCGGAAGCTCGCCGCGCGGCAGATCACGCCCGCCAGCATCAGCACCGACTCGTGGGGTGTCGACTACGTCTATTTTCGCGCGGGCGAACCGCTTCTGACCTTGCCTTTTCACTATCGGGATACCCGCACCGATGGCGGGCCGGAGGCGGCTTTCGCGCGCGTCCCGGCGGAAACCATTTTTGAAGAGACCGGCATTCAGTTCATGTCGATCAACACTCTCTATCAGCTTCTCGACGACTCGGCCAAACGCGCCGATGTCATGGCGTTGGCCGACCATTTTCTCAACATCGGCGACTACATCAATTACCTCCTTTCCGGCAAGGTCGCGTCAGAGGAGTCGCTGGCCAGTACGACCCAGATTTACAATCCGCGGGAACGGGCGTGGTCAAAAAAACTGATCTCGCAATTTGGTCTGCCGGAGAAAGTCTTTCCACCCCTTGTCGCTTCAGGAACGCCGCTTGGCCCGCTCTCAAAAACGTTTGCCGAGGAATTGAAATGGCCGCAAACCCGCGTTGTCGCAACCTGCTCCCATGATACCGGCGCTGCCGTGGCGGCGGTTCCGGCCCAGGGAAAAAATTGGGCCTATCTCAGTTCGGGCACCTGGTCGCTGCTCGGCATTGAAAGTCCAACCCCGGTCATCACGGCGGAAAGTCGTGCCTTTAATTTCACCAATGAAGCCGGCCTGGGCGGCACCACGCGACTCCTGAAAAACATCGTCGGGCTCTGGATTGTGCAGGAATGCCGCCGTGCCTGGCTGAAAGAGGGCCACGATTATTCCTATGATGACCTGGCCCGTCTCGCCAATGAAGCGGAACCGCTGCAGTCGCTGATTCATCCCGCCGATCCCCGCTTTTACCGGCCTGACGCCATGCCGCAAAAGATCGCGGACTATTGTACGGAAACGGGCCAAAAAGTTCCTACGACACCCGGCGCGACCATTCGTTGTGTCTACGAAAGCCTCGCCCTGCTCTATCACAAAACGCTCCAGGAATTGCAGCAGATTTCCGGGCAGACGATTGAACGGCTTCACATTGTCGGCGGTGGAAGCAAAAGCGACCTACTCAACCAACTCGCGGCCAATGCCACCCAGATTCCCGTTGTGGCCGGACCCGTCGAGGCGACGGCCATCGGCAATATTCTTGTCCAGGCCCTGGCCCTTGGACATCTCAAGTCGGCCTCCGAGCTACGCCAGGTCGTGGCCGATTCCTTTCCCGGAAAAACCTATCAACCCCAGCATCAGGCTGAGTGGAAACAAGCCCTGCAAAAATTCAACGAACTAAAATCATGAGCGAAAAATCCAAGCACCACTACGTCAACTACCTTTGGGACGAAACTGTCGCGG
>CAIPBM010000164.1 GCA_903863295.1 uncultured Verrucomicrobiota bacterium
CTCACGGGCGGCTTTGAGGCGTTGACCGAGCTGCTCTTCGTCGGTTTCGATTGCCTTCAGGCGACCACCTTGGACCGGTGCCGTCCGTTCGATTTGAAGCGATCCGGCCTGATTCTCGGCGAGGGGGCGGCTTTTTTGATCCTCGAAACGCCCGAGCATGCCCGTCAGCGTGGCGTGCAGCCATTGTGCCGGCTCTCCGGTTATGGTCACGGCACGGATGCTTTCCACCTCACGCAACCGCAACCGGAAGGACAGGCCCTGATCGCGGTGATGCGACAGGCGGCGGTTGCCGCTGGGATTGATCCGGGTGAGATCGGTTACATCAACGCCCACGGAACCGCGACGCCGGTCAACGATGGCACGGAGGCCCTGGCCTACCGGACTTTCCTGGGAGACAGCCTGAATCAGGTTCGCATCAGTTCTACCAAGGCGGCGATTGGACATACCTTGGGCGCGGCTGGATCAATTGAGGCGATCTTCGCGATTCAGGCTCTGCTGACCGAAAAGCTGCCGCCACAGCTTAATCTACAGAACCCGATTCCAGAGATGGCGCCCGTGTTGGTATCGGAGCATGAATCACGATTCATGAAGCATACCATGAGCGTGAATCTTGGCTTCGGTGGTTCCAATGCCGCGCTTGTTTTTTCCCGCCATGAAAACTGAACTGGCCATCATCGGACAAGGGATTGTGAGCCCCGCCGGGTTGGGCAGCGATGCGCTTTTGCATGGTGAACCAGCAGAAACGATGGTGCCTTTCGTCAGTCGTCCCGGGCAGGCATGGCCGGTGTTCAAAGTCGATCTCAAGGCGGCGGCGTTCGCACGATGGCAGAAGGAGCCGCGATTGCGCCGGGCCAGTCCAATCAGTTATTTCCTGGTTGAAGCGGCCGAGCAGGCGTTGAGTAATATCGGCGAATCGGAGCGAGCGCAGACCGGACTCATCGTGGCCTTTTCCACGGGATGCCTGGTTTACAGTCGGCGGCTTTTTGAGACGGTGGTGAAACAGGGACAAAAAGCGGCGAGCCCGGCCTTGTTTCCAGAAACAGTCTTCAATTCTCCGGTGAGTCATGTCGCCTCCACCCTTCGACTCGAAGGTGCAGCTTACTCGTTGGCTGGAGATGAAACGGCGTGGGTCGCCGCGCTGAAGACGGCGTGGTTGTGGCTGGAACGGGAACGGGTGAAGCAGGTTCTTGTTCTGGGAGCGGAAGAATTTGATTCCGCCATTCTGGATGCCTACCGATGCGCCGGATGGTTGAAGCCCCAGGAATCGGCACGGCGATTTATTCCTGCCGAGGGTGCTGCCGGGTTACTGGTTCGCAGAGCTTTGCCCCATGATGCCAAAGTCATCACTCAACTGGAGGATGGATTGATCTACACTTCACAGAAAGAAGCGCGGGCCGCGGCTGTTCGATGCCTGGATTACTTCGATCCTGCGATGCCAGCCGTCATCAGCACTCAACATAACTGGGCGAACCATTTGGAGACGACCCTTTTGGCAAATCGTGCGATAAAGCCTTTGCCGGAAACCAAGCAAGTTTATTGGGGTGAAGCCAGCACCGCTTCGATGGCTTGGAATACGGTGCGGACTGCGACTGCGTTGAATTTGGATCGTCCACGAATCTTATTTCCTGTTTTCGGCAGCAATCACCAGGTCGCCGCCCTGGCGATGGAAAATCGAACCTCGATTGCGAATTAAAATTTGCACATCAAACGTGTGCCGATACATTCCGCTACACCTCCATGGCTGAAGTTAACTTTAATGACCTGAAGCAGCTCCTGATCAAGAACTGCATGCTCCGCGTTTCCCCTGAGGAAATCAAAGAGGAGACTCCGCTCTTTGGCCCCGATAGTCTCGGCCTCGATTCCATCGACGCGTTGCAAATGACGGTCGGCATTGAGCAGGAATATGGCATCGCGCTCAAGACGCCCGAGGAAGCCCGGCAGGCGTTCCAAAGCCTGGCCAGTTTGAAGGAATGGCTTCGCGCTGAGTTGGAAAAGACTCCCAAGGCAACATAGCTTTCTGCCGCGATTCCTGAGAGATTGCCTAACGCTCGTGGCTTTCCCTTCCTCAACCCTTCTGCGCGTTCTGCCCATTCCGGTCATCGTTGCGCTGGGAGCATGGAGTCTCGCAACGATCCGTTTTCAGACGGAACTGTTGCCTCTCTTTCCGCAGAATCTCCCCTCGGTTCAAATTCTGAAAAAGGCCCAGGCCTCCGTGGTTTCAGAACATGAAGTCATCGCCGTCCCTGCGCCCGGCACAAATCTGGGCTGGGCCACGATGCAAAGCCTGGCGGAGCATCTCCGGGGAAAACCTGGCATGGGTTCGGCGAATATCGGCATGGGAACCACGCGCTCTCCTTCGGTCTGGATCGCGAGCATGGCAGGCGAATTGCCGCCCGACCGCTTCGCCCTATTTGCCCGGCGCTTTGAACCATCTGCGGTTTCGGATCAATTGCACGCAACACTCGACGAGATGTCGGGGGCAATTGATGAAACCGAAATGGGACGGCTCCACTTCGATCCGCTCCAGATGGAAACGGTTATTTTCCCGGATCCCAAAACGAATCCCATGTCGGCCACACTCACGCTTCCGCCTGTGCTGACCATCGGAGCAGATCGCCCGCTCAGGACTTTTGAGGATGACCAGCGTTTTGTCGACCAGGTCAAAGCGGCGGTGACTTCCGCTGTGAAGGAGCTGGCGATTTCACCTGCGCCCCATTTTCTTCTGACCGGCCAGCCCGCGTTCACGGCCGATATTTCCCGGCAGATGAAGCGCGACCTCATCGTCATGCTGGTCTTCACAGTCACCCTGATCTCCCTCGCCTTCTGGTGCACCTACCGCTCGCTCATGCCATTGGTGTGGATTCTTGTGGCACAATTCTTGGCCCTGCTTTGCGCGGCGATTGCGGGGAGATTGGTCTTTGGCGAACTCAACGTGATGAGCATCGGCTTTTCCTCGATCCTGCTCGGGGTTGGCATGGATTACTGCATTCTCGTCTACCACTTTTTTGCCCAGGAGGGATCAATATTGTCGGATAAGTGGCGGGAGTTGCGACGCGCCATCTGGCTGAGTTCAGCAACGACGGCGGCAACCTTCGGCATCCTCTATTTCTCAAGCTTCCCCGGACTGCGCCAGTTGGCGGTGCTGGTGGGCATCGGTCTATTGGCCACGGCATTTTTCGCCACGACCTTTCTCGCCGGGCTGTTGGCGCGGCATCGTCCGCAAGCTCCCCGATGGCTCGTCCCGGCGAGCGACCGGTATGCCCGTTTCGTCAGCCGTCATCGCCTTGCGTTCCGTGTCGCCGCCGTGGTGATGGTGATTGGCGCACTCGTCCTGCTCCCGCGTCTCAAAGATTATCCTTTTTACGATTCCAGCATCAATCAACTCCAGCCTACACAGATTGAGGCCTACCAGGCTCAGATGATTCTTGAGCAGGCGACGGCACAACTCCCTAAGCCCACCCTCGCGCCGGGTGACCCGGAGAAAAATCGTCTCGCTTGGGTTCCAGTCGATCTTGAGGCGATAAAGGGCGAATTCCATGCCGCAGGTTTTGATCCCTCCTGGGCTGCCTCGACTCTCCAGGTTATCGACGCCCTGAATCGCTGGCATGCGGGTCAGTTGGACTTGACCGGCCCGGATCAGGCCAATGCCGCGTGGATTCGTTTGCGGGATGATCTGAATCAGACAGCGGTTCGCGATTTTGAACATCTCTCCCTGTTCATGCTGGCGACAGTGATCCTTCTCTGCACGGTTGCGCACCGATCCATTCGCTTGGTCGCTTTAAATATGGCGGCTTTGTTGCTCGCACTCCTGATGCTGGCGGGGTTGCTCTACCTGACGCAAAATTCGATGACGCTCGTTTCGTTGCTTTGCATCCCGTTGATGATCGGACTGGTCATCGATTACAGCCTGCACATTCTCATGGCGCTGGAGCACGAGCATGGCGACCTGATTCACGCTTTCCGTCATCTCGCGGCGCCGGTGGTTCTGACGGGACTTGCCTCGATTATCGGTTTTTCCGCCCCGATGCTGAGTAGTCAGCCGGCGCTGCAAAATTTCGGTAATGTCATGGACCTGGGAACCCTCTCCGCCGTGATGAGCGGTCTGGTTCTTTTGCCAGCGCTTTACGTTGGATTGAAGCACGTTCATCAAATCGATGAGTCCCATTCACCTCATTATTCGGAAGTGCTTTATCGCGCCCCCATGTTTTCCGGAGCGGCCTGGCTGGCCCGATGGAGTCCGCTTGGGCTAACGCGGTGCTTGGGCGGATGCGTCGGGACGCTTTATGCGCTCACTCACTCCGGCCGCGTGGCTGAGGTATTGAGAAATTTGCGGTTGCTAGATCCTTCGGTCACTCCTCATCAGGCCCGCGGTCTTTACCAGGCCTTCGGTCAAACCATGGCCGATTATTTTTACATCACCACGCGCTCTCCGGCAGATGCCGTGAAAATCATCCATGAAAAAATCGGCTACCACTATCTGAGTGAACTGCACGCGCAGGGCCGTGGGGCGATTATTGTCACGGCCCACCTCGGTTTGTTTGAGCTCGGTGGTCTGCTCATGGGGCAGAGCGGATTTCCAGCGGCGGTCTTGACCTTACCCGAGCCGAGTAGTGGTCTTACAACCTGGCGTGCGCGTGCGCGTCAGCAATGGGGTGTGCAGACGATTGAAGTGGGATCGGATCACTTCGCATTTCTGGAGATCGCACGGCGTCTCCGCGAAGGATTCTTTGTCGCGGCCCTGATTGATCGCCCGACCTCGTTTGCGCCTAGTCAAGTCCGCTTCCCTCATGGCACAGCCCACTTCTCCGCCGGCATCTTGCTGATCGCCCAGCAATGCCGCGTTCCGGTTGTGCCGACGACCATGGTTCGCCAACCGGATGGCTTTTATCGTGCCGAGGTTTTCCAGCCCTTTGAAATCGAGCCTCAAGGCACGCGCGAGGAGACTCTCCAGTTTTACAGCCAGAAAATTGCCGATACGCTCATGCCCACCCTATGCACCCATCCCGAACAATGGTACCAATTCGTACCGCTCTCCTGACAGCCCTGGTCATTCTCGGCCTGCGAGGTATTGCCGTTGGCGAGCCCGTACCGGTTTCGCCAAGCGACCTGGCGAAATGCGAAAAAGGGTTTGGCGCCCTTCAACAAAGCACGCGTACGTTTTCGGCGGATATTGTGCAGACCCTTTTTCTGCAAGGGTTGGCCCAACCGATTGTCAGCCGGGGTGCTCTTTTTTACGCGGCTCCGGATCGTCTTCTGATCCGCTTTTCGCAACCGGCGGGCGAATGGATGCTGGTCCATGGCGCACAATCGGCGGTCAAAAAGCAAGGCAAGCCTCTTGAACTGCGCGATCTCTCCAGTTCAAACAGCAAGTCGTCTCATGCGGCCAATCTCCTCGATTTTTTTCGCAGCGGGCCGGATCACTGGCATCGCGATTTCGATGTCTCTATGACCCAGGAGGGAGATCAGGTCCTGGTGCATCTCAAGCCCTGGATGACGCCCACGACAACATTTCAAGGCGTCGAATCCATTATCACGACCCTGCAGTTACCCAGCTATGAGCTGGTCTCGATGGAGATTACGCTCAGTGGATCGAATCGGGTCAGCTACGAATTTTCGCATCCCCGGAGGAATCTTGATCTCGCCCCGTCACTTTTTGACTTGCCCAAGGATGCTGCACCATGAGTTCGCTGACCCCACATGGAGAGGGCTTTTCCTTTCTCGACACGTTTGAAATGACGGCCAATCCCAAACGCGGACGCGGCGCGAAGTGGCTAGACCCCCAGCTTCCTTTTTTCGCGGATCATTTTCCGGGCAAGCCCCTGATGCCCGCCGTGCTGTTGATCGAGTGTGCCGCGCAGGCGGCGGGAGCTTTATGGGCGGTGCACCAGGGAGCGAAGTCGACTGTCCCCTTCGCCCTGGCCCAAGTCGTTCAATTTAAAATTCTCCGCGCCGTTTTACCGGGAGAGAATGTTGAAACCGACGTCACCTTGGAAACGGAGTTCGGCCAACTGGCGCAATTTGCGGTTGCACTGAGAGTGAACCAGAGGGAAGTCGCGTTGGGTCGACTGGCACTTGCTCTCGATTTAGGCCGTGGGCCGGAGTCGAGTTTAGGTTAGTGCGGTTGCCTTTTCCTGAATAAACCGTCGCAGCGTCTGGACATCAACTTTGCCGCGGGCGCTTCGCGGGAATTCTTTTAAAAGGTGATAGTGCTTCGGAAGTTTCCATGCGGGCAGGCGACTGGAGAGAATTCGTTGAATCTCTGGCAGTGTCAGGTGAGTTTCCACGACGGCTTCCAGCACCGAGCGCTCCGCATGGGTTGTCTCCCGGACGACGGCATCGGTGATTCCCGGAACGGAACGCAAGGCCTGCTCGATTTCCGAGGGATGGACTTTTTTTCCACCGAGATTCACGGCACGCCCTCGACGTCCTCGCAAAACCAGTTCTCCCTGCTCATTCCATTCGCCGTGATCGGGCACGCGCCAACTGCCCGCTTTCTTCGCCACCGCGTGGCTGGCCACCCGGATCGCACCGCGATCAATCGTCACCACAACTCCAGCCAGGGGTTTGCCGACCGATCTTCCCTCCAGGGTCGCGTCGCCGTCACGGTCATAGCAAATGCCGCCCGTTTCGGAGGAGCCATAGAAATTGTGCAGCTCGAGCTGGTAGTTTGTGAAAAACGCACGGGCGATATCTGCGGTCAACGGGGCGCCCGCGGAAATGGCCAGACGAAGCGGAGCCGGTCGCCCCCGCGTCGGCAGGGCGGCGAGAACGCGAAGGATGGCGGGGACGGAAGGAAATACTGTGACGCGATATCGTCCAATCCATTCGATCAACTGGCGCGGAACAAAATGAGTGGCACAGACAAGCGGGGTTCCCTGGAGGATCAAGGGAAGGACAAAATTGCCGAGGCCATAGGAATGACCCAGAGGAATGGTGGCAAGGTTGCGGTCGCTTGGCTGAATACCCATGGTACGAATGATGTTGGTTCCATCGGCGACGAGATGCTCCGCGCGACACGGAATGCTCTTGGGCAGCCCATTACTGGTTCCGGAAGTCACCTTGATGCAGCAAACTTCCTTGTCACGGCGCTTGGGACCGTCAAGAAGATGAAGTTTCCCCTGGATCTGGAGAGCCGCGCAACGGAGGTATCGACTGATGTCCAGGCACGCCTGCTCGGGTAAACCCGAATCGAGAGGAACAGCGGCCAGTCCGCACTTTTGCAGGGCCAGGAAGCAAGCCATCCAATCCGCCCCATTGGGTAGGCAAAAAGCAATGCGCGAGCTAGGACCAAACGTGGAAAAAGTCTCGGCAAGGCGACAGGCTTCGTCATGCAACGCCTTCGCGGTCCAGGAGGTTCCGCGTAGAGCATCGATGAGAACGATCCGCTTTGGGCTTCTCCGGCAGGTATTTAGCCATTTTTTCCAAAGCATCCCCGTTCGATCTATTTTCTGTGGGCGGGGGAAGGTGCCGTGCATACCGGCTAACCTTTAGCAGCGAGGCAAGGCGTAGAACACTTTAATTCAAGCTGGGTCTGTTCACGATTCTAAATGAATCGGAAGGGGAAAGAAATTAAAGAGGATTGCGATGATCCGGCGAACTATCTTCATCCTTGAAATAACCCGAAACCAGAGCCAGCCCAAGGCTGATCGCGGGAATGACCAAGAGGAAAAAGCCGCAGATGGCGAATGCGAACATGGATGGAAAGTAAAGCCCATCTATGTCAAATGCAACAAAATTGTGACAAATAAGTTACAAAACGGATGTGCGCATGAACTGTGCTTTGGTTGTTGGGTTTTCTTGGGCAACTTCAATTGTAAGTGATTGGAATTCATACCATTTCCTAGATCTAGAGCTGGAACTCGATAACTGAGCGCATCGCTTCAAGTGACCATGAGGTCTTGGGGCGCGTCTTGCACTACGTCCGGGTGCCAGTAGTATTACTAGACTTTTAGTCAACAATACGCTTGTCGCTCTTCCGGTTACTTATTCATGTGGATCGTACGTCTCGCCCTTAAAAAGCCCTACACCTTTACGGTCATGGCGCTGCTCATCCTGATCATGGGAATGGTCAGCTATCTGAAGATGCCCAAGGACATCTTTCCGAATATCGACATCCCCGTTGTCAGCGTGATCTGGGCCTACACGGGTTTGTCCCCGCAGGAAATGGAGCGTCGCTTTGTCACCATCAGCGAGCGGGCCATGACCACCACAGTCAATGATATCGAGCATGAAGAATCGCAGTCGTACCCCGGCGTAGGGGCGATCAAGGTTTTCTTTCAGCCCGACGTGAAGATCGAACAGGCTGTGGCCCAGGTAACGGCGATCAGCCAGACCCTGCTCAAGATTTTTCCTCCCGGAGCCACACCGCCGCTCATCATCCAGTACAACGCCTCCTCGGTGCCCATTCTTCAGTTGGTGGTTAGTAGCAAAACGCTACCGGAGGCCGAACTCTATGACCAGAGTCTCAATTTCATCCGGCAACCCCTCGGGAGCGTCCCGGGGGCTTCGATTCCGCTGCCCTATGGTGGCAAGCAACGCCTGGTCTCGGTCGATCTTGATTTGAAGAAATGCCAGTCGCTGGGCATATCACCCTCGCAGGTGAGCGATGCCATCAACGCGCAGAATGTGATCCTGCCTTCCGGCACCATCAAGATTGCGGATCGCGAATACAACGTCCTGATGAACAGCAGTCCCGGTATCCTCGATCAACTCAATAATCTGCCGATCAAGCAGGTCAACGGCGCCACGATCTACGTCCACGATGTCGCCCAGGTCCGTGACGGTTATGCGCCCCAGGTCAATCTCGTCAAACTGAACGGGGTGAAGGCGGCGTTGCTGCCCGTCCTGAAGAATGGCTCAGCTTCCACCGTGGATATCGTCGACGGCATCTTTAAGAAGCTGCCTCAGGTCAAAAGCACGCTTCCGCCGGCACTGGATGTTCAGCCACTCTTTGATCAATCGATCTTTGTCAAAGCGGCCCTCCATGGCGTGCTGATCGAAGGAGCTACTGCCGCGTTCCTGACCGCGCTGATGATCCTCCTCTTTCTCGGCTCCTGGCGCAGCACGATCATCGTGGCGATTTCGATCCCGCTGGCCATCTGTTGTTCACTGATCCTTCTGGCCGCACTGGGCAAGACGATCAATATCATGACACTCGGCGGTCTCGCGCTGGCCGTGGGTATCCTGGTTGATGATGCGACCGTGACGATTGAGAACATCCACCGGCACATGAGCCTGGGTAAGCGGATGGTCAAGGCGATCCTCGATGGTGCCCATCAGATCGCCATTCCGGCCTTCGTATCGACCTTGTGCATCTGCATCGTCTTTGTCCCCATTTTCTTCCTGAGCGGAGTGGCTTACTACCTCTTCACGCCCCTCGCCCTCGCCGTGGTCTTTGCAATGATGGCGTCCTATTTCCTATCGCGAACCGTCGCGCCGACCATGGCTAATTTTCTTCTCGGGGCGGAAGTCCACCACCCGGAAGGTCACCTGGTACCCAAGCCCAGCGGCACGTTCGCCCGCATCCACTGGAATTTTATCCGCGGCTTCAACTGGTTTCAGGATCGCTACGTGGGCCTGCTTAAATCGGCCCTTCGTGCCCCCGGCTTGGTTGTGATCATCGCCGTGGTTTTCGCCCTCGTCAGCGTCAGTGCCCTCTTGCCTTTTCTCGGTCGCGATTTCTTTCCCTTGGTCGATGCCGGCCAGTTCCGGCTTCACATCCGCGCGCCCAGCGGCACGCGGATTGAGGAGACCGAGAAAGGCTTTTCTCAAGTGGAGCAAATCATCCGCCAGATCATCCCCCCGAATGAGATGGACATGGTTCTCGATAATATCGGATTGCCGGTCGGCGGTGTGAATCTCGCGTTTTCCGATTCCGCGACATCGGGGCCCTTCGATGGAGAAATGCTGGTCTCGCTTAAGCCCGGACATAAGTCGACGTGGAATTACGTGAAACAGATCCGCGACACGCTGCGCTTTCAAATGCCCGATTACGAGTTCTTCACCCAGCCCTCCGATATCGTCGGCCAGATTCTCAACTTTGGGCTTCCCTCGCCCATTGACGTCCAGGTCATTGGTCCGGGCAAAAACAGCAAGGCCAACTATGAGGTGGCCAAAAAACTCGAAGAACGAATCAAGTCGGTCCGGGGTGCCGTTGACGTCCATATTCAGCAGGTGGTCGATTATCCCACGTTCTTTGTCGATGTGGATCGGACACTCTCAAGCCAGATCGGCCTGACCCAGCGGGATGTCGCCAATGACTTGCTCATTTCACTGAGCTCCAGCAGCCAGGTGGCGCCGAATTATTGGCTCAATCCGGTCAATGGCGTGAACTACCCCATCGCCATCCAGACACCACAATATAAAATCGATTCACTCGATGCCTTGAAGCAGTCCCCCATCAGCGCGGGCAAGTTGGCTGAGCCGCAGCTTCTCGAAAACCTGGCCCCGATTACCCGCACGGATACTCCCGCAGTCATTTCCCACTACGCCATCGCGCCGGTTTATGATGTCTGCGTCAACGTGCAAGGTCGCGACCTCGGCGGCGTGGCGGACGATGTGCAGAAGATCGTCGATCAATTCCACGTTGCCCCTGATCCGAACGCGAAGGTGCCACCGCCGACCTTCCTGGATAAGCTAAGTTCAACCTTGGGTCTCTCCAAATCAACCGCCGCAGGGGCCGATCCCAACAGCATCCTTCCGACTGGTTCGCAAATTAAAATTCGCGGTCAGGTCGCGAGCATGACCTCCGCCTACACCCAGCTTGGCATCGGGATCATCTTTGCCATCGGCCTGGTCTATTTTCTCATGGTGATCAACTTCCAGTCGTGGCTTGATCCGTTCATTATCATCATGGCGCTTCCCGGCGCACTCGCCGGAATTGTCTGGATGCTGTTCCTGACCAACACGCCGCTAAGCGTGCCCGCCCTGATGGGCGCGATCATGAGCATCGGCGTGGCCACGGCGAACAGCATCCTGGTCGTCAGTTTTGCCAATGAGCAGCGCCATGGGGGACGCTCCGCCTATGATTCTGCGCTCGCGGCGGGCCGGACTCGTCTGCGCCCGGTCATCATGACCGCGCTGGCCATGATCATTGGCATGTTGCCCATGTCGCTCGGTCTGGGCGAGGGTGGCGAGCAGAATGCGCCGCTTGGTCGCGCTGTGATCGGCGGATTGCTCGTCGCCACGGCCTTTACCCTCCTTTTCGTCCCGGTGGTTTACAGCGTTCTTCGTCGCAAGGACAAGAGCCAGGAGATCGATCCGCTCCTCTTTGAGCCCGACCAGTATGAAGTCACCGATGTGGCCGATGTGACCAATCAATATCACCCGGCCCGTTATGCCGATGAATCGGGCGCGACCGGTTCCAACGGTCATGTCCATCCCAAGCCTCGCAACACTCCCCTGGCGGGAGCCTAACCTTTGTTCAAAAATATGAGTCCTCCAGCCCCCAGCCCGGAAAAGAAACCCGTTCCTCAGCCGCAGCCCGCACCGGCGACAGTACCCGCCTCGGCCAAGACCCAGGCTCCCGCTCCAGCCACAGCCCCCGCGAAGGCAACTGAACCTCGCAAATCAAGTTCCAGTGGAATGCTCTGGGTCGTCATCGGGCTGCTCGTTTTCGCAGGCCTGTTTTATTTTCTCGGCGTCGCTCCGCGTCTGGCTCAAAAATCGAGCCTCGACCAGGAGCAGAAGCTCAATACGGATCGCACGGTGATCTACGCTCAGGCACGGTCAGCCGCACCGAAGACCGAGCTATCGCTGCCCGGCACGCTCAACGCGTTTCAGCAGGCTTCCATTTATGCGCGAACCAACGGGTATGTGAAACGCTGGCTCGTCGACATCGGCGATCTCGTTCATGAAGGCGATCTTTTGGCGGAACTCGACACGCCGGAAGTCGACCAGCAATTGACCGAGGCCAAGGCCACGGTCGAGCAGGCCAAGGCATCTCTCGTCATCGCGCAGCAGACGGCGGACCGCTGGGACAACATGGTCAAGGCCCACGCGGTCTCCCAGCAGGAAGCGGATGAAAAGGATGCCACCCGCGATGAAGACAAGGCGACGCTTGATGCCGATCAAGCCATCGTCCAGCGCCTGACCGACCAGCAGAATTTCAAGCAGATCCGTGCGCCTTTCAATGGAACCATCACCCATCGCGACATCGAAGTCGGTAATCTCGTGGTTTCCGGTAACGGCACCGGCACGCATGAACTTTACCGCATCGCCCAGATCGATCCCCTGCGGCTCTACGTCAATGTACCGGAAGCCTATGCGCCCGCGATCCGGCCCGGGGTCAAGGCCACGTTGCATGTCCAGTCCTATCCCGACCGGATTTTTGAGGGCGATGTGGTTCGCAGTTCCGGGGCCATCGACAATGCTTCGAAAACGCTCCAGACCGAGGTTGATGTGGCCAACAAGGACGGGGCGCTTCTCCCCGGCACCTTTGCCGAGGTGCGCCTTGAGATCGTTGACGACACGCCGACGATTCTTATTCCCGCCAACACTTTGATCGTCAATTCGTCCGGGACCCAGGTGGCTCTTCTGGAAAATACAAATGACAAGGAGGGTGACCACTTCAAGGTGCATCTCATACCAGTCAAGGTTGGCCGGGATTTTGGCACCGAGGTGGAGATTCTCCAGGTGCTTCAGGCGGGTGATCGCCTCGTCACCAATCCGCCGGCAGATTTGAGTGACGGCATGCTGGTCACCGGAAAACCGCTCCCCAAGCCGCCTGCTCCACCACCCTTCACGATCGACCGGAAGACCTGAAGCCTCTCTTGGAGGGCCCGGCTCCCACCGGGCCACGGTTCACTGCACGGCCCGGCGGGAGCCGGGCCCTCCAGGAAAAGGAAGCCGAGGCAAGTAGCGGCACGAGATACTTGGAGAGGTCTGCTCTGCCTGTAGCGGCGGTCTATGACCGTCGCCGATGAGAGATTGGCGTGGAGAAAAGGCGACGGTCATAGACCGCCGCTACAGACTGCACGCCGCAAGCGGAGGGGAATTAAATCCCTCGCCCATTTAACGCGCGCAATCAAAAAATCAGATCACGGAAGACCTGCGTGGCCACGTAGAGCGTGCCGCGCCAGGAGTAGCAGAAACTCTCGGCTTCTGAATCCGCCGCCGGGGCGAGGTAACCCTTGGAGATATTATACTCGATCTGCTGATTAAGGGTCTCTTCCAGGCGGGCCCGGACGGCTTCCCGGGTCCGTTCATTCGCCACCAAGTCGTCGTTTCGCACCTCGTTGATCTCGAGGAAATCGAGATGGGCCTGGTAAAGTTCCGCCACGTCCTGGCAATGGAGGGCGCGGAAGACCGCGATGTGAGGAGGCATGACCAGCCCGTAGGTCAGAGGATAATCCCAGGTGATCCAGCGCCGGTCATCCTTGCCTGTGGACGTAAACGCGACGAAGTGAAAGCCCACCGGGCCCTGCGCGATATAGCCAATCGTGGCCTGGACGAGGCCATCCTCCCGCATGAAGATCCGGTAATACTGCTCATGCTGGGCCGGATTGAGGCGACATTCGTCGAGCAACTCAAAGCCAGTCTCGACGAGGGCATCGGTCATGTCGGTGAGTTCCTCAAAATTTTCCCGCGGCGCGCGAGCGTCGGAGAGCTCCCGGTGACGTGGCACCCGCAGCTTTCTCAGGACGAAAACCATTTCCCAAAGAGGAAAGAAAATCCAGGCAGCCAGCATGGCGCAGGCCATGAGGATGGAGCCGGAAAAGAAATAGGCGGCCAGACCGCTCGCCAGCCAGATCAACCCCATGCCAATTTTCCGGAAGGTGATCGAGTTGAGCTGGAGGAGGGAGAGTCCCCCCAGCATAAGAATGAAACAGCCGATCAGTTCGCGTAGGTCCAAAGAGGAGGTCATGATAACAAAAGAAGAGGGAAGCGGCACGCCGGCCGCCGGGCAAGGATGGATGGTGGTTTCTAAGTCTGGAAGCGTTGCACGCGGCGTTTGACGACCCGGCCCTCAACCGACATACTTCCTCAAATCTATGCTGATGCCCTGCGCGGTCAACTTCTTTGCCGATGTTGGAATTGTTTATGCCTTCGAGCATTCCAATTTGGCGGGCAAAGCCGTCATTCTCCTGCTTGTGCTGGGTTCGATCTTCAGTTGGTCGGTCATGGTGAGCAAGATTGTCATGATTCGCCGGGCCAAGAAGGAGACGAGAAAGCTCCTGCGCCGGTTTCGCACGGCCCGCAAACCGCTTGCGATTTACCAGAACAAGGAAGCTTATCCCGATTCGCCCGCCTACGCGGTCTATCTCGCCGGGTGCAAGGAATTGACCTTTCACCTCATGGGCACAACCGAGATCGACGATACGTTTTCCCAGCGGCTCATTGAATCGGAACGCATTTCCCCGGTGGCCATGAATGCCGTCCGCTCCGCGTTGGAACGGGAAGTGGGCGAGCAGGCGCTGAAGATGGAAGACCGCATGACGGTTTTGGCAACGGCGGTGAGCGGTGCGCCGTTTCTCGGGTTGCTCGGCACGGTCTGGGGGGTCATGGATACCTTCAGCGCGATTGCGGCATCGAACAGTGCCAGCCTGACCACGATGGCCCCCGGTGTTTCCGGCGCCTTGATCACGACCGTGACCGGGTTGCTCGTCGCGATCCCGGCGATGTTTGGGTACAACTTTCTCGTCGTCACCATTCGTGGGATGACGGTGGAACTCGATAACTTCGCCGGGGAATTGGCGTCGTCCTTTGACCACCGTTATCTCGACACCGGCTCTCCGACGCCCCGCTGAGCATGAAACGATACTCGCAACGTTCCGGGCACACGGCGATGGCGGAGTTGAACGTCACGCCGCTCCTCGATCTCGCCTTTGTCCTGCTCATCATCTTCATCATCACGACGCCCCTGCTGGAGAACCACATCCCGCTCAGCCTACCCGCCGGTTCCGCCAGCAACAGTCAGCCAGTCGATCCAAAATCGATCCGGACGGTCAGCATCGACCGGAACGGCCAGGTCTATCTCGGATCCAAACCGGTTGATCTCCCGGTGCTGGAGCAAGAGTTGAACGCCTTTCGCCTGGAGACGCCGGATGCCGCAGTCGTCGTACGCGCGGACAAGTCGTTGCGCTACCAACAGGTGGTCGATGTCGTCAATGTCCTCCAGCGGGCGCAGATCAGCCGGATGCATCTGGAAGATGTGACGCCTTAGCCGCGCACATTAACTCATCCTATTTGCCGGGCGCAACGCGTTGCGCTTCTGCCATCTGGTCGAACCATTTCTTTTCGTCAGCCACGGCATAGACAAACGTTCCCCGATGCGTCGCCTTGCCAGTGACTTCCACCGCGGTCGTCTCGGCGCCTCCCATGATTTTTTGGTAACCGACCGGCAGGGTGGCAATGTAGGGAGGCACCACCTCATCCGCATCCCCATAGTAGGAACGGAGTGATGTTTTGCTCCGCCAGCGATACGCCTGGCTTTCCTGCAGGATGGACCAGTAGCGGGTATTGCCCACCGAGCCAGCCGCCACGAAATCGTCCTGAAGCAACTCACTCAGATGCTTGGGCAGTTTGCTGGTCGCTTCCGTCCAACTGATTTTATTGAGGTAGAGATCGCGGGCGACGGAGACGTAGGCGGGTTTGATCGCGGTCTGCGCCAATCCCGGTAGGCCATCGTATTCCTGGTAGGCGTTTAACTGCAGCGCGAGTAATCCGGACAGGAAACTGGCATCGCCCTCTTCGGGTGCATGCAGCCAACGATTGATGATGGCAAAAAGATCTTCCGGGGCACTGGCCGTGGCCGCCGCTGTGACCGGGACGCCTACGCTTTCCAATTTGTTCAGGAACACCATCGTTGCCCAGCCGCCCTGCGACCAGCCGCTGAGAAAGAGGGGGCCCCACTCGATCTTGAGTCCCTTACTCACGGCCTGCGCGGCATAGAGCATGTCAAGGCAGGCTTGTTGGGTGGAGTTCTTGACCAGATAACTGTCGAATTCCGGTGATTCGCCTTTGCCAAAATAATCGGTGGCAATGACCATGTATCCCTGTCCCGCAAACTGGGCGAGCATCAACCGGGTTTCCATCGAATCGTCCGGATGTGAAGGGACCGAGGTCTTGGAGAAAACCGTCCCGTGCTGGTAAGAGACGACGGGCATCGTCTTGGCACCGGTCTCAGGCACCGCGACGAGCCCGGATGCGACTGTGGGGCGGTTATTCTGCTCAGGAATGACCGAGGTATAGATCACGCGGTACAGTTTGACCGCATAGCGCGCCGGAGGATAGGTGACCGGATAATCACAAAATTCCTTCACCTCTGAAGTCAGAATTGTGTTCAATCGGTCGGCACTATAAGTCCCGATCAATTGGCAGGAAACTCCCGAGGGAATGGCCATCGGTTCTTGCGCTTCTTCTGCGTTGAGAAGCCCGGGAGTCAAAAGCAGGAGGGCCGCGATCAGGCCTAAGACTGGAGGCTGCAGCCAAGGAGCATTTACTTTTCTGGGATGCAAGGTGGGTATTGAACTCTCCCCTAGTTAGAGGGTCAAGAGGAACCCGAATGGAGGGATTGCATTATGCAGAATTCGGTGTGTCGTCCGGCTCAAAATTGCATGAAAATATCGGGCGTGATTCGACGACCTGCGGGAAGGTCTCCGAGTGAACCAGCATGCCGATGTATTGTGGCATTCCTTTTGCAAAGTGGTGTGAAAAGGAAAGATCAACTTTCCAATAAAACTTCACCTACCTTTCACTAAAAAACATATGAGTGCCGACACAAAAATCACCCGGAAACAATTGATCGATCTTCTCAATGAGGATTTGGCCCGGGAATTCCAGGCCATTATTGCCTACACGATTTACAGCCAGACCATGAAAGGCGCCGCGTACAACCATATCGCCGGTGAACTGGAACTTCATGCCTCTGAGGAGTTGAGCCATGCCATTCTTATTACGAAGCAAATCGATTATCTGAACGGCGTGCCGACCAACACGCCCAAGGAAGTCAAAATTTCCGATAAAGCGGAGGACATGCTTCGGTTCGACTTGGAAAATGAGAGAGAAACGATCCGCAATTATCGTCAGCGGATTCGGCAGGCGGATGCCTTGAGTGAATTCGCGCTCGGCGAAGTTCTGCGCAAGATCATCGCCCAGGAACAGGAGCATCTTCAGGATTTGGCTGACGCCTTGGGCATCGATACACCAAAGATTGACGACTGAGGGTGTAAAGCTGCTGAACATGAGAGGACTCGGTGCCATGAAATGGGCGCCGGGTTCCAAAGCTTGCTTGTCTGCCGTCTGATGGTGAAGAGTGGTGAGAGTTGAGGTAATCTAAGACGGGACTAATTCGGCAAGACCAAGTCCCTGGAAGATTCATCGTAAGCCTTTCGCCCTGGTGGCCGCCTTAATCAAGGTCGGAATAGTAGTGGAAGACCTGGCCGAGTCTTTCTGGCTAATGTCGTTGCATATTACACGATAGAGCTCGTAATTTGCGACAATAATACAATACAATTAACACATCTCCCGGTTGTGTTCGAAAGAAAAAAGGATTTGTTCTGATCGCATCCATTTTATCAATATTCACTAAAGGATGATTGTAATTCGAAAGTTAGTAAGATTAATCTAATCTTTTTATTTAAGTGTAAGCTTCTAATTGCAAGCATCATACGTATGTAGATTTCAGATTTAACCGATTTAAGATGCCGATGAATACGGGATCAACACTTTTGATATTTAAATTATATATCAAAATATTTGTGCTTCGAGGCCAGATCTGAGCTCAACTATATACTGCCGAAAGCCAGTCGATCAAGGTGAGGCACGGGATAAGCTAAAATTGCTTTGTAGAAAGTTGAGACGGTGAACTCACGCTGTTTAAGCAAGTGAGCCCTTCTCGACTTCAACGAAAGGTAATTTTATGAGTATCATGCATTGTTCCCTCCTTTCACTCGGTTGCGCATTTGGTTTTGCCGCCCCGACTGAGCACACCCAGTTAACCGCTCTCCGGGCCTTGAAAATCGCCCAGCGTCGCTTGCGCCCGGAGGTAAGGTCCAAGCTGCTGAGTGTCTCCAGTGCCCGGACGAATGGCAACCTGACCCCGGGAGCGTGGAGGTTTGTCTTTCTTGATGAAGCCACGAGCGGTCGTTGCCGAATCGTTACCGTAGCCGCAAAGACTTCATCGGAACATCCCGACACCGTGGAAGCTTTCAGCTCGGCAAAGACCGAGGATGTCGCCGCGCTTCATGCCATCCCCCAGACCAAATTGGTTTTTGATTCCGACCAGGTTCTGGAGCAGTTGCAACGTGGTGCCAAGCTCAAGCATATCCATGGTGCGGAATATCGCTTGGTTCAGCCCAAAGGCGGCAAAGAGCCGCTTTGGGAAGTCCGTTTCTACGGTGATGGCGAAGAGCCTGTTTCCGGATTTCACGTTGGAGCGAAGACGGGGGCGCTGGAGGCCGTGAAGGAACTGGTGACGGCTTGAAGGTGTCTTAGGAATCGTCCGCGTGGAGCCTAGGGGATTCGAACCCCTGACCTCCTCAATGCCATTGAGGCGCTCTACCAACTGAGCTAAGACCCCGGACGTAGCGTTGCGCGGAGAGCGCAAACGCGAACTGTAAGAATAAGCATGTCTTAGCCGCAGTTACAACGGAAATTCGAGCAGTGTCTGCTCATCCCTGCTTAGGATGTTGTCTGCGCTTAAGTTGCGCGACCTATCGTCTCGAGAAATTGATTCACGACCAAGGGGGCGGAACAGTATTTTTCCGCAATGCGGCGGGCCGCGAGCGCATGCCTGGCCGGATTTTGAGCGACGGTTTCCAGGGCGATGACGGCACTGGCCTCATCGTGAAAAGAGAGCAGGCCTTCGCCGCTCGGATAGAAATCGGTCCATCCCGTATCCTGTAGAACCACCGGGCGGCCTAGGGCGAGGTAGGCGACGCTCCGGTCACTGAACCAGCCGCAGCGGGAGAGGACGTAACCATTTTTGGCCACACAGAATTCCCCCCGGCTCTGCGCGATGTAATCGCGGTAACGCTGCCAGGGCGTATTCAGGGGTTTGGCTTCGATCAGGCTCCAGCCGCCTTCAAGGAAGAGGTGCTTGGTGATATCATCGGGATGAAGATCGGTGGCGATTTCGAGTTTCTGCGAGGTCTTGCTGGGCAGGCTGACGAGCTTGGCAAATTCCTCCGACTTATTACCGTACCAGCGGCCGTCGTATTCGACTTGGGGATAGCCGTACCAGTGCGTAAAGGTCGTCCAGGTGTCGCCCGGTTGATCGGCCTGGGGATTGGTAAAGTAATCGAGGACGACCGGTACGCCGATTGGCAGCCAGTTTTTTCCGGCCAGCGGGGCGAGGCAATTTTTTTGACCGAGATGACGTCCGATCGAGACGAAGGTATCGTGGACATCAAAGTGCATGTCCGACTTATAGACCTCCGCCCAGATTTGGGTGAAGGCGGGGTCGAGATCAACATAGACGCGTTGGCGGAGTGCGCCCATCACCTCGTGCTGGCGGAAATGGCCGGAGATATTGAAGAGAAATTCGGCCTCGCGCGCGAAACGGACGACTTCCGGGGTGCCACTCGATTGGCCATCGAAGAAAAGCGTGGCATGATCCTGGAGGCCGAATTCCTGGGTGACCTGCTTCCAGTAGGCGAGATTGGCGCTCGCTTCCGGCGCACAAGGATTGCCGTTTGTGTCGATGATGCTTTTCAGCGGAACATCCTCAACGATCCAGACTTCCCAACCGGCTTGGCGAAAGCCGAGAACCCATTGGAGGAAAGCCCAGGTGTTGCCCGCGCCATGAAGCGGGTACCGGGCAAAGCCAACTCCTATGACGACGCGGCGGGGCATGAGTTAACTCAGTTGTCGGCGTAGAGCCTCAAGATCCTGTTGAAAATGTTTTACGGCTACAACAATGACGCGAGACGATTCGATAAAGTAAAAGATGCCATAAGGATAGCGGGGAACGAGGAGCCGCCGGTAGCCCGCGTGAAAAATCGGGGCGATCAAGGGAAACATCCGTAAATGAGTGAAAGCTGTGTCCAAGTGGCGCATAAAGATGTCGCCTCGGCCTTCCTGATAGTTCTCGTAATACTCGTAGGCCTGCTGGATATCGAGGTCGGCAGAGAGGAGAAAAACTAAGTCTCTCACGCAGCCGACCCAAGAATCCGCTGCTTAATTGCATCCCAAGTTGTCACTTGGGTAGGGTCTTTGCGGTATTCTTCCATGCGCCGGTCCAGCTCTTGAATCTCGGCGTCCGTCACAGGAACATTGGCCGGATGCGTCGCCAAGTCGTCCCAGAGTTCAGTAACCAGCGCGAGCTTTTCCGACGGGGAAAGGCGTTGGATATCTGGATGTTGCTCAAGAATCACAGAGCAAGACTAAGCCATCGGCGGACACCCTTCAAGGGCGAATTAGGATGCGTCAAGATCGATCATCCCGGGCCAAAGCCAACTCCCATGACGACCCGGCGGGCATGAGTTAATTTGACTAGTTGCTTTGTTGGCCCAGACAACTTGTTGTCTGGGCGCACATCGTGCGCAGGAAGCGAACGCCCTTGAACAAGGTCAACATTTTCAGGGATAAATTGAACAAGTAGCGATAGATCGCTTCCTGTGCGCTTCGCTACAGGAGAACTCAAACCCGGCTCTTGAACCACTCAATGGTCTGGGCGAGGCCTTGCTCGAGATCGACGACGGGCTTCCAGCCGAGGAGTTTTCCGGCGCGAGTGATGTCGGGGCGGCGTTGCTTGGGGTCATCGACGGGCAGGGGCTGAAAAGTCAGTGTGCTCTTGGAGCCAGTAAGCCGGATGATCCGCTCGGCGAATTCCTTGATCGTCAGCTCATTCGGATTGCCGATGTTGACCGGCTCATGAAAATCGCTTTGGGAAAGCTTATAGATGCCATCGATCAAATCGGAGACGTAACAGAAACTGCGGGTCTGACTGCCGTCGCCGAACACGGAAATTGGCTCGCCCTTGAGCGCCTCACCGATGAAGGCGGGAACCACGCGCCCATCCTTGAGTCGCATGCGCGGGCCGTAGGTATTGAAGATGCGGACGATCTTCGTGTCGACGTGATGATAGCGGTGATAGGCCATGGTCATGGCCTCGGCGAAGCGCTTGGCTTCGTCATAAACGCCACGCGGCCCGATCGGATTGACGTTGCCCCAGTAATCTTCGGTCTGCGGATGGACGAGTGGATCGCCATAACATTCCGAGGTGGAGGCGATCAGGAAGGAGGCCTTTTTCGCAAGGGCGAGACCGAGGGCGTTGTGCGTGCCAAGTGAGCCGACCTTGAGAGTCTGGATGGGCAACTCCAGATAATCGATCGGGCTCGCGGGTGAGGCAAAGTGGAAAACGATATTCACTTCGCCGGGAATCTCGATGTGCTTGGTGACATCCTGCTGGATAAAGCTGTAATTCGGATTGCCCTTGAGGTGGTCCAGATTGGCAGGATTACCGGTGATGAAATTATCGATACCGATGACCCGGAAGCCTTCGAGCAAGAGACGATCCGTTAAGTGACTACCGAGAAATCCGGCGCCGCCGGTGACAACTGCTGTTTTCATAGGAAAGATGACTTGGAGAGCTTGGACGATGGAGAGCGGTTAAACCTTCAGCTATCACTCCGGGCGGGAATGAGTCCGCTCTGGCGGGCGAAATCAAAGATGCCCCCGGCATCAATGACCGGCTTCACTTCGCCGAGGGGCTTGAGGGGATAGGTCTTGCCGTTGGCGCGGACTTCATCCTTGTCGAAGTCGACCTCGACGTGGTCGCCAGTCTTGATTTCCTCGCTGAGGGGGCCGGTGCTCTCGTAGGGGTAGAGCTCGCCGGTGGCGATGGAGTTGCGGAAGAAGATGCGCGCAAAGCTTTCCGCCACGACGACTTCACATCCGGCCGCGCCGAGAGCGATGGGGGCGTGCTCGCGAGAGGAGCCGCAGCCGAAATTGCGGCCGGCGATGATGATGGGGTACTTCGACTTGGTCGTGCCCTCTTCAACGTACCGCGTGGGGTAAAGGGAATCGGGCAGGCCGATGAGGGCATAGCTGCCAAGTTTCTCGTATTCTTCGGGAATGGTGGGGACGAGCGTCAGATACTGGGCCGGAATGATCTGGTCGGTATCAATATTGTTCTGGACGACGTAGGCGGGGCCGGAAATGACAGTTGCCATAAGGGCTAGATTCTAAAGCGGTGCAGTAGGGATGGCAAGGACGGGTTGCGTTTAGGGGGCGCGATCACACCATTCCTTAAAAAAGAGAGTATTTAAAGTGATTTGGGTTTGCAGTTTTCAGAAACCGCGTTAGCCATATTGCGTGCATCGCTTTCGTATTGGAGTTTTGACCAGCGGCGGGGACTGTCCCGGCCTGAACGCCGTTATCCGCGCGACCGTGGCGTCGGCGCATACCTTGGGCTGGGAAGTCCTCGGTTTCATTGATGGTTATGAGGGGCTCCTCTCCCCCGTGAACTACAAAATCCTCACCTTGGATAACACCCAGGGGATCACCGCCACCGGCGGAACGATCATCGGAACAACGAACAAAGGTCGTTTCGTGGCCAAGTCGGGCCTGGGGGAAAAAGCGATGATTCCCCAGCCGATCATTGATGAGGCCAAGAAGACCCTCGAAGATTTGGGAGTCCGCGGTCTGGTCTGTATCGGGGGTGATGGCTCCCTGACCACGGCTGACCAGCTTTTTGAGAACGGCGTTCCCTGCGTCGGCGTCCCCAAGACAATCGACAACGATCTTTCCGCCACGGCAACGACGTTCGGTTTTGATTCCGCCGTGCAGTGTGTCGCGGATGCGCTCGACCGCCTGCACACTACGGCGGCGAGCCACAAGCGGGTCATGGTCCTTGAAGTCATGGGCCGTCACGCGGGATGGATTGCGCTTTACGGCGGATTAGCCGGAAACGCTGATGTCATTTTGATTCCGGAAATTCCCTTCTCGTATGATCGGCTGGCCGCCTTTGTTGAAAAACGGATGGCCAGCGGCGCAGCTTCCACTCTCATTGTCGTGGCCGAAGGGGCCATGGCCAAGGGTGGCGAAGTCTTGACCATCGACGGCGCGACCAAGGGCGAAGTCCGCCTCGGCGGCATCGGTGCCCAGGTTGCCGCGGAAATCGGTGCACGGACCAATCGCGAAACGCGCACGGTGGTTCTCGGTCATCTTCAGCGTGGCGGTGCTCCGACCACGCAGGACAGGAATTTGGGCACCCGTTTTGGTGTCGGTGCGGTGCAACTCATCCAGGAAAAGAAGTTTGGCCACATGGTCAGCTATCTCAATTACCAGATCGGCGATGTGACCATCAAAGAAGCCGTCGGCCAGATCAAGCACGTCCCGCCGGATGGCCAGATGGTAAAGACCGCCCAGGCTGTTGGTATCAGCTTTGGGATTTAAATCGCCTGACCGTCTCTTATTGCTCCAACTGGGCAAACCGGCGTTCGCACCAAAGTTGAGTGACGGTAAAGATGCCCGCTGTGAGAATCCAATAGAGCGTTTGATGTCCTGAGAAGGAAAAGAAAAGTCTTTCGTTGATTGAGGGCATACCATGGCTGACCGTCCCAATATCGAATAACGGGATAAAAATTAGGCCAAAGTAGAGAACCCAGAAGGCCCACTTTCCATATCTGAGGGGGTAGAGGAACATAAGAAGGAGCTGAAGGGTGATGGCCACTACCACCAACATCCAAAGTTGCCACATGGCGACAAGGACGCTCCCGCGGGGTATGGAAATCAGGGACGGCGAGGTCTTAGAATTTGTGGCAGGTAACATGGTGCTGCCGGGAACCTGGGCGAGGCACAATTGTTGAACGGGCTTGGCATATTCGCTGACGATAAGATCAGGATTTTGGAGCGAGGTCAGAACCACGATGATTGGCATCGATAGGACGAGGAGATACAAGACCGCCGCCTTGGCGCGATAAAGTACCGGGCGGTCAATCGCCCGGGTGAGCATGAATTCTGATCCGTAATAGCCGGAGGCAATATTGGTACCCCCGAACTGAAACTTTTCCGGGGCAAGAACCATGGTGCCGAAAATTCCCACGAAAATGAGGTTTTGCCCTGTGAACAACGAATAAAAGCCGGGATGATAGGAGCCCGAGACCGAACTCGTAACCAAAGTGGGAATGAAAAGCGGTATGCCAAAAGCGATGGGCATAAACCAGATGAATGGATTGATCTTGGTTTGGAATTTAAAGAGAGACCAAAACTGTTTCATGGTATTCATTCGGTTTTAGTTACGTGAAAGTTCGACAAAAATGTCTTCCAGGCTGAGAGCGCGCGTCTCCTGCTGGCAGGACCAGTTTTGCGCCAATGTCTCGGGATGAGTGAGGGAGTTTGTCCTTAATGTGACGGTGATTTCTTCCTTGGAGCGAACGGTGCGGAAGCTTCCGGGGATGGCGGCATCGGGCAGGCCATTTTTGAAACCGAAGAAACGCACCTGTCGAATCGTGTCCTTGAGTGAGTCGAGGGTTTCGCTGACTTGGAGGCTGCCCTTGGCGAGGATGCCGATCTCATCTGCGACTCGTTCCACATCGCTGAGGATATGGGTCGAGAACAGAACCGTGCAGCCGCAATCACGGATCAGGTCAAGAATGTCGTCGAGAATTTCCCGGCGGGCGACGACATCGAGATTGGCTGCCGGTTCGTCGAGCAAAAGCACTCTCGGCCGAGGCGCGATAGCCACGATGAAACTAAGCAACCGCTGATTGCCTTGGGAAAGCGTCATGAAACGCTTCTTGGGTGACAGACCGTATTTGGCGAGCATTGATTCCGCGAGGGCGTTGTCCCAGGTGGGATAGAGTTCACGCCCGAGCGTGAGGACTTGCTGAATCTTGGTGTAGGCTGGAATTATCGCTTTTTCGGACATGTAGCCGAGCCATTGTCTTTCCGCCGCACCGAAGGTGAAGGGATTATTTCCCATGACGCGCACATCGCCGCTCTGGGGCTTGATTAAGCCGGCGAGCATCCGGAGCGTGGTTGTCTTGCCGGAGCCGTTGCGCCCAAGAAAGCCGTAGATGCTGCCGGGTTTGACTGAAAAGCTGAGATTGTGAACCACGGGTGGGCCGTCAAAGGAACGGCTGACCTTCTCGACGAGGATGGGGTATTGATTCATGCGACGTAACTAGGATTTGGATTTGAGCTGACGGAATTTTTCGGCAAGGAGGGACTGAATTTCCTTTTCCGCCAGACCGAGGTGAAGTGACTCGGCCACGAGTTGATCCAGAGCAGGTTCAATTTGGCGGCGGAGGGCGTCGATTTTAAGAGCGGGGGATTCGTGCCGGACGAAGGTGCCGAGTCCGCGCCGGGTTTCGACAAAACCTTCCCGTTCGAGAATTTGGTAAACCTTGGCGACGGTGAGGGGATTGATATGCAGTTCAGCCGAGAGGTCGCGCACGGAGGGGAGTTGCATTCCATGCGGGATTTGGCCGGAGAGGATGCGCTGCTGGAATTGTTGCTGGAGCTGCACATATAGAGGAATGCCGTTGTTGGGGTTGAGGAAAAACACAGTGTTATATAACAGTAATACACTTAGGGCAGAATAGTCAAACTGATTATCGAATAGTGGGGGCGTCGATCTCGTCTCAAGTGAAACTTGGTAACGAGGAATGCCTCAGACGCCTGAAATTATTTGCCCGCTGGTTTAACCCGGTAAAACGGGGTCATCGGGGTATCGAAAAGCCTGTCGAGATTGGAGGCTTGGATAAACTTCACGATGTTTTCGCTGGAATCGTTCAGCGTGACGTCGATATCGGGTGCGGGCTTTTGGGCGATGTCGACGCCATCCGGGCTGACGAGGCCCTTGAGTTTCCCAGCGCGGATGGCGGCGGCGGGTAATTGCTGGGACATCAGCCAGAGGCGGAGTCGGTTGCCGGATATCTTGTAGCGGATGAAGAGGTACGATTTGGCGTGGTCGTTTTCATCTCTCTGGACGACGTTGAGGAACGTGTTTTTCCCAATGACAGTCGGAAAGAAATCGTAAGACTCCGGGGTGCGGTTGATCTTGGATTTCGAATCGGGATGGTCGGGGACGATGTCGACATGCATCCAGGGTGCCTTCGTGATCGTGAAGTGACAGGTGCTCTGGTCGGAACCGGTTCCACCATGCCAGTCACCGACAAGGCGGGGATCCGCCTGGCAAACCTTGGGAGAGGCGAGGGGGTTGACCGAGCTGGTGGTGCAGGATGCGATCAGCAGGCAGAAGACAAGGGGAACGGTGATGGAAAGAAATGCCTTCATGATCTTAGTTTCGCTGAAGTTCCCGAAAGGAGAATCCAAAAGAAGACGTTACCTGATTTAGTTCGTCGGCGGGACATCGAAACTGCCTGCGACGACCGGCTCGATTTCCTTTTGCTGGATCCAGCCGAAATGATGGTCGCGGGCCTCAACGCGGAGGTAGTCGTTATGGCGATCCTCGACCGTGACCAATTCTCCTTCCGGAATGGTTCCGATTTTCTCGGCACTATCGAAAGGCGAAAGCCGGAGGGTGCCTTCCTTGGGTGCGACTATGACGCCTTCAATCCTGTTGCCGAAGCCAATGACGGCCACTTCCACAAATGCGAATACGAGGCTGAGCGGAATAAAAATGAAAAACACGCCTTTGCAGATTTTGCGCAGACGAGCCTCGGGCATGTTCAAGCCTTGGGCGAAGACCTTGGCCCAGTTGCTGGCGATCAAGGCCAGGAGCAGGAGCGTCAGGGAAACGATGATCAGAACAAACCAAAACGTCCAATTGATACTGCGGAGCATGACCTGCCACCAGCGATAGCTGTTCGGTTCAAGCCCGGCCTGTTTGCGGGCCAACTGGAGATTGTGGTCGATGTCCGCATCGGTGGGGGCGAGATAGCGGGCCCGCTCATAGTTCAGCATGGCCTGGCCCGGATGACCGGCCCGGGCCTCGGCATTGGCGAGGTCAAAGTAGAGAGGCGCGGAATAACCCTGGGCGGCGATGATGCCGCGGAAGAGCTTGGCCGCCTCGTCGTAGCTGCCGTAGGTATAAGCGCGATTGGCGGCGTCGATATCCGCCGTGATGTTATCGGCACGGAGCGCGGGCAGCAGCAAAAGAGAGAAGACGACGAGGAGAGAAGTAGGAAGACAGAACCGCGGGCGAAAAGAGAAAAAGGGCATGGTTAAGCGGTTTGCAAGTGGGGTTGAAGGAGTTCGCGCACATGGCGTTCCCAATGGGCGAGGTCGAAGCGGCCTCCGGTGCCGCCAGAGTAGATGACCTCATCAGCCTGGGTGAAGAGCGGCTCCAGGGATTCGGCGAGACTGGCATCCCGGGAGCGGATTTCTCCCAGCGTAAGGGCTTCGGGATTCACGCGCCATTGAGCGCCGAGTTGTAACTGAATGGCATGGCGCGCAGCGACAAAAAAGTTGAGTGCATTGCCATCGCTGACCGCCTTGGCCATCGCCTCCTGCTCCTGCTTGAGGGAGAGCTGCTGCTGAAGGCGTTCGCCGCTGTCATCCACTTTTTTGCGCCGGGAGGCTATGAACATGACGAGAAGTCCCAGGGCGAGTGCAAGAAGGAGCCCGCCCTGCGTCAGCCAAAACCAAGGCTGATGATAAACCGGCAGAAGCGTCGAATAAAGATGGCCCATGGTGACACGGTTCGGCAGAAACTCAGCTGCACTGGCAGGGTTCGCGGCTTCGGAATCGCCCGGTGCAGCGGGTGAAGCTGTCGTTGCCAAGGCAGAGCCGGTAACGGTAACTCCGGGGAGGCTAATGGGGATGGTGACGTATTGTTTGGTTGATGGATCGAAATAGCTGAAAGTGGCTTGCGGCAAAGGCAGATTACCGCTTTTCTGCGGAATGACGGCCTGGGTAAAGGTCTTGACGCCCTGGGTATGGGTATTGTCCTGGTAATCAATTTTTGAGGACGGCACGTAACTTTTCCAAGCCGGATCCTCGGCCAGGACCGGGCACCGAATGTAATCAAAATTGCCGGAGCCGGTAATGGTGAAGTTGAGCGTGACCGGTTCACCCACGGCCACGGTCAGAGGCTGGGCGGTGCCGGTTACTTTCAGTTGGCCGATCACACCGGTGAAATGAGCGGGGCGACCTTCGTCGGGAAGGGAATGAACATGGATGGTAAGTTGATTGCTGGAAATCGGTTCATGCTCCAAGGTCGGCTGGGTCATGAAAAAATTACTGAGGGGAGTGAAGTTGACGCGCACCCGTTTGACCCAATAGGTGTCGCGCACCATCTGCAGGGGGAAGTCCCCACTCTTCGGGGCGGAGATGGCGGTGATCCAGGTGTCGCGGATATAGGGTTCATTGGCGACTTCGAGTTGCTCTTCCTGGTAGCGCCCGGTGAGACTGTTGATGAGGAAATCACTTCCCTTGATCGTGGGGAGCGAATCTTGCTGGGCCGCGACATCAAGGCGGAGATAAAAGTCGATGCGCATCGGGATCGACTCACCGACATACGCGTCAGTCGTTTCCGGCGCAATCACAATGAAAACCTTTGCGGGACGACCGTCGGGTTCGAGCGGCGGATTCACTTCCGAGGGTGTTGTTGTGGCGGAAGCATCGGGCGGAGTTGGCCCCACCGGAACTTTGGGGGGCATCACGACGGGCCCGTTAGGATTAAAGACAGGATATGGCGCCAGATTGGGTGGCGGACTAGGCGGACTGTTTTGCGCCGGAAGGCCCGGCACGGATGAAGCCGAGGCAGCGGGAACCACGTTCAGCTTCATGGCTTTGATATGCAACGTGGAGCCATCCTGAAGCCCGATGTCGAAGGCGGGAATCGTATAACTGCCCGCATGGCTCGCCCCGATCTCGAAGGTCCGGCTGGCCGTAGTGGAAAAGGCTCCGTTAATCAAACTGATGCTGGTGTTGACCCCGGTGCTGATCACGTTGAGACCGTCAACTTCGGGGAGCTGAAAATCATTGGCCTCGGCGCCCTGGATGGAAATTGTGACCGTTGTGGTATTGCCCAACGTGATTTCCGGGGGATCGATCTTCTGGGTGAACGTGGCTGCTGCGCTGGCGGAAAGAGAGCTGAAACAGACCAATGCCGTCAGGACGAGGGCATGCATTATCGCGCGAAGAGCTGGGCGCTGAGGAATCATGGCAGGCGTGCTCTTCATTACCAATCCTTGCCGGAAGGCGGCGGAGGTTGATTGCGGTTGGCACCGTTGAGGGTGCGGGCGGTGACGGGACGTTCGTCATCCTTCAGTGAGTCGAGGAGGTCTTCCGCTTCCTGCTTGGACTTGACCCCGGGATCGTTTTTATCCTGCGCGCGCGTCCCCGAATAGGCCTTGGTATTGGAAGGATCTTTCCCGCCGGAAGGTTGAGTTTGCTGGCCATTTTTATCCGGATCGGGCTTGTCACCGGACTGCCCCTGATTCTGGCCGGGGTTCTGGCCATCCTGCTGGTCGCCCTGACCTTGGGGTTGCTGGCCGTCGGGATCCTGGTTGGAACCATTTCCCTGCTGATTCTTGCCTCCGGATTGGGATTGCTTGTCCTTTCCCTGCTGCTGCTGTTGCTGCTTCTTCAACTCATCCAGCTTTTTTTGCACCACCTCCGCATTATGCTTCGCGTCGGCGGAGGGCTTGAGCTTGAGGGCGGAATCGTACGATTTAAGCGCCTGTTCCCAAAGGCTGACGGTTTTCTTGGAGTCAACTTTCATCAGCGCCTCGCCATGCTTGAACTGGGTATTGCCCAGGTTGTAGTAGGCATTTTCCTGCAACCCGAGATCGGGTGTCTCCAGCGCCTTGCGAAAGGCCTGCTCGGCCTCATTGTACTCCGCGGATTTGTAGGCGGCGTCCCCGCGATTGTACTGGAGGTCGTCCCGGTCTGGCTGAGTTTCGGCGGCGTTGCGATAATTTTGCAGGGCATCCTGATATTTGCCCGATTTGTAATCGATCTCGGCGGTGGTGGCATCGGCCGCGCGCGCGCCGCTCAAGCCAAAGTTGAGGAATAGGCCAAGTGCGAGCAAGGGTGTTGACGCCAGGGACGCGTTGCTGGCGCGGCGACGCAATCGTCGGGATGAAGGCGCGGCACTGACCGGCGCAGCGGATTTGGAGCGCTCGTTGGTCATGAATTCCCACATGAGAAATAAAATAGCCAGGGAAAGCGGCCACTCAAATCGTTCGATGTGAATTTTTTCACGCCGTTCCTCAAACGTGTGTTGGGGCAGTGTGGCGATGTAGCGGTTGTAAATTTCGTCAAGACCTTCGCCGCGTTGGCCAAGCGGGACGTAGGCCCCACCGGTTAGGCTGGCGATCTGGCGCAGGGTGTCTTCATCCAGCTTGGATTGGACAATCTGTCCGCTGGCATCGCGATGATAGGCCGTCGCGCCAGAGTCATCCTGCTCAGGAATAAGGTCGCCCTGGGCTGTACCGACGCCCACCGTGTAAATCTTCAATCCTGCCGTCGCCGCTACCTTGGCGGCATCCAGCACCCGACCTTCGAGGTCTTCCCCATCCGTGATGAGGATAAGGATTTTCATGTTATTGGGTTGACTGGCCAGGGCCTGGGTCGCCTGCTCGATGGCGGTGGCGATATCGGTGCCGGGCCGGGGAATGGTGTCGGTATCGAGTTCGCGGACAGCGTTTTGAAAAGCATCGCGATCAAGGGTGAGCGGACATTGCAGGAAGGCGTCACCGGCAAAGGCGATCAGGCCGAGCCGGTTATCGGGGAGGCGATCAGCGAAATCGGCGATGGCGAGCTTGGCGCGCTCCAGGCGACTCGGCTTCACGTCCTGGGTCAGCATGCTCTTGGAGCAATCGACGGCGAGGAGGATGTCGAGGCCCGTCCGGTTCTCCTCCACCCAATCGAAGAGGAGATACGGCCGCGCCATGGCGACGAAGAGGAGGCCGACGGCGGAGACGAGAAGCACGCGTTTGAGCAGCCGTTTGCGGGGGGAAATACTGGCCGTGAGGGCAGTGACCAGGTGCGAAGCGGCGAATTGGCGCAGCGCCTGGTTACGTCGGCGTCGCGCGCCCAGCTCCAGCAGCAGGACGGCCACCACGGCCACCGCCCCGATGAGCAGCCAGATCGGCGCGAGGAAGCCGGGGTCGAGTTTGTTCCAGAGATCGGCGGACATATCAGGGAAGCCGCCTCCAGCGGGTATGGGCCAGGATGATTTCGAGGCCGAGGAAAAGGAGGCCCGGATAGAGCGCCCACATGAAGTACTCCTTAATGTGCTCGAAATGTTTCACCGTCGACTTGGTTGTCTCCAGTTTGTTGATCTCCTGATACACCTTCTTGAGCGTGTCGTAATCGGCGGCGCGGAAGAACTTACCGTTGCCGATATCGGCGATTTGTTGCAAGGCACCTTCATCGATATCGACCGGGATGGTGACGTAATCAACGATGCGACCGAGGGAGTCCCGGCGCGGGAACTTGGCGACATCGGATGAGCCCGCGCCGATGGCGTAGATTTTGATTCCGAGGGCGTGCGCCGCTTGGGCCGCAGCCAGGGGCGTGATCTTGCCCGCATTGTTCGCACCATCGGTGAGCAGGACGATGATCTTCGATTTGCCCGGTTGATTGCGAAGGCGATTGGCACTGGTGGCTATGGCCGAGCCGATTGCGGTGGCATCGCCGATCCATGAGCCGGTCTGGAGTCGGCTGACATTCTGCAAGAGCCAGTCATGGTCGAGGGTGAGCGGGCTCATCAGGAAGGCCTCGCCGGAAAAGGCGACCATGCCGATGCGGTCGTTGGGGCGATCCTTGATGAAATCGGCGACGGTGTCGCGGACGACTTCCACGCGGCTGACCTCCTCTCCATTCTTGTGGTAGTCCAATGCCTCCATGGAGGGTGAAAGATCGATGGCCAGCATCATGTCGATGCCACTTTCCTGTACCTGCGAAGTACTGCTGATCTGCTGGGGCCTGGCCAGCGCAAGGAGGAAACAGGCGAGTGCGAGATAGCGCAGGGCGGAGAGCCAGCCTCCCGGTTGCACCTTGCGCCGTCGGATGAGGGGGCCGAACAGGCTTAAGCCGGAATATTGGATGGCTGCGGCCTTTCCCCAATGTCCCCGCAAATAGGCCAGGGCGGGAAGGAGCAAAAACAGGGCGAAGACCCAGGGATGGGCGTAATGAAAATGACTGGTCATGACGCCCCTTTGCGTTGAGTTGAAGGCGCGACCGGTTTCGTAGCGGTGACGAAGGTGACGGCACGATTCTGCACATCCTCCAACTCCGCGAGGGTCGGGCGGTACTTGGCGAATTTGACCAAGTCGCAGGCCTCAAGAAAATGGCGCAGCAAGTCGCGATGCTCGGCCAACGGGGTATGGGGATCCGATTCCATGACGCGCAGAAATTCGTCCGTCGTTCGGCGGGTGGAGGGGGTGAGGAAACGTTGGCCCAAGTAGGCGCGAATCGTCTCGGAAACAAAAATCGCGTAGGGCATCGGATCCTCTTCCTTGAGCAGCTCACGGGCTTGATTGAGCTTTTCCAAGGTGAGATCGAATGCGCTCCTGGCGCTGAGCAGGCGGTTGGGTTTGAGCCATTGCCAGAGATAGACAAGGAGTGCCACGAGGGCTATCGCTGCGAGGGCGAGCCAGAGCCAGGTCCAGGAATGGAGATAGAAAAGGGGCGGGCGGATGTCGTCAATCTCGTCCTGGCCCTGGGGATTTCCCGGCGCAGGATTCAGGGTCGGCGGAAGGATTTGGGGCTGTACGGAAGGAGAGGCTGGAGGGGGTGTTGGCGCAGTGTCCGCAGGAACGGTTGTGGAACTTGAATTGGTGGCGTCGGATTGTGCGGAGGCTAACGGCGTCGTGAAAAGGAAGAGACCCCAAAGAGCCATTCGGGTGGCCCGGGCTACTTGTTGCCCGGGTGGCCGAAGGCCACAGGAAGCGAAGAAAGAAGAGAGACCCGACGGATGTGCGGATTGTTTGATTCGCTCGCGTCCTGCGCGCTGCGCGCGCCCGGGCAACAAGTAGCCCGGGCAACCCGAAAAAAGCAAAGTCATGCGCTCCATATCACAACCTCCGGCTGGCGCGATTCTGGAAGAAGCTGTAGAGAGCCTGGCTGTAGGGCTCTCCGGTGCGAAGTTCGAGCGTGTCGACCCCAGCTTGCCGGGCGGCGCGGCGAAAGGTGTCCATCCGTTCCTTGGCCAAGGTGGTGAAGGTGTCCCGGACGCGCTTGCTGTCCGTGTCGATCTCCATCACCTCGCCCGTTTCGGGGTCTTCCAGCGTGAGGAGACCCAGCGCGGGCAACTCCTCTTCATGGCGATCACGCAAATGAAGCAGGACGAGGTCGTGCCGGTTATGGGTGATGCGGAGTTGATGGCGCAATCGCTCAAAAGCCTCCGGGCTTTCAATGAAATCGGAAAGGACAAAGACGACCGCTCGGCGACGCTGCACATCATTGACAAGATTCAACGCGGCGGCGACATCGGTGCCGCGGCGTTGCGGCGTGTGAAAAAGGATTTCGCGGATGACGCGCAGGACATGCGAGCGGCCCTTGGTGGGCGGGATGTACTGTTCGACCTCATCCGTGAAAAGCAGGAGCCCGACCTTGTCGCGATTACGGATGGCTGAGAAAGCGAGGACGCTGGCGACTTCCGCGGCGAGTTCCTGTTTGCTTTGGGTCTGCGATCCGAACTTGCCGGAGGCGCTGACATCGACCGCGAGAAGGATGGTGAGTTCCCGCTCCTCGCGTAGCTTCTTGATGAACGGGACGCCGGTGCGCGCGGTCACGTTCCAATCGATCAGCCGGACTTCGTCACCCGGCGTGTATTCGCGGACTTCATCGAAATCCATGCCGCGCCCCTTGAAGACGGAATGATATTCCCCGGCCAGCGCATCGGTAACGAGACGCCGTGTGCGCAGTTCAACCTGGCGCACTTTCTTGAGAATTTCTCGGGTAACGGCGGAGTCCATGGCGAAAAACGAGGAGCTAAGAATTCAGAACGAAGAGCGGAGAGCAAAGAAGTAAGGCCAAGATCGTTCTCAGTTCAACGTTCTTAGTTCTTAGCTTCAGGGCACCGGCAACGTATCCAGAATCTTCTGGATGATATCGCGTGAGCTGAGATTTTCCGCCTCGGCCTCGTAGGTCACGGTGACGCGATGTTGAAGCACATCGTAGGCGACATCCTTCACGTCCTGTGGAGTGACGTAGGCGCGGCTGTTGAGGAAGGCCAGCGCACGGGCCGCGAGGGTGAGTGCAATCGTGGCGCGGGGCGAGGCGCCATATTGAATCCAGCCGGGGAAATCGAGCTTGTAGGCTTTCGGCGTGCGGGTGGCCACGACGATATCGACGATGTAGTCGCGGACCTTTTCATCGACGTGGATCTGGTTGACCACCTGTCGCGCCTGGAGGATTTGTTCCGGCGTGACGACTTCCTGCACGGCAAAACTGGGCGAGGTCGTGGCCATGTTGTCGAGGATGCCCCGTTCTTCCGCGCGGGAAGGATAGGTGACCACGACCTTGAGCATGAAGCGATCGACTTGCGCCTCGGGCAGCGGATAGGTGCCTTCCTGCTCGACCGGATTCTGCGTGGCCATGACGAGAAACGGCTCGGGTAACTTGTAGGTGTTTTCGCCCAGAGTGACCTGCCGTTCCTGCATTGCTTCCAGCAATGCGCTTTGTACCTTGGCTGGGGCGCGGTTGATTTCATCGGCGAGGACGAAGTTCGCAAAGACGGGGCCGAGCTTCGGGTTGAAGGTGCCGTCGCGGGGATTATAGATTTGGGTGCCGACGATATCGGCGGGAAGCATATCGGGGGTGAACTGGATGCGCTGGAACTTGGCCTGCACGGCGGAGGCCAGAGTACGGAGGGCGAGCGTCTTGGCCAGCCCGGGCACGCCTTCGAGGAGGACATGGCCATTGGCGATGAGCGCGATGAGGAGCCGGTCGATGAGATATTTCTGCCCCACGATCACGCGGCTGATTTCGCGCCGCAGCGGATAGACCCAGGCGCTCGAGTCCTTCACCGCCTCAGCAGTCGAGGCGAGGCTGGCATGGCCATAAGCAATGGCGCGGGCTTGTTCGGTGCCGGGAACAGGCGGAAGGCCCGAACTGATGGCGGTGGATGCAAAAACAGGTGCGGCTTCCATAGGATAAGTAAATGAGTTCGCGATTGTTATGGGCTGATTCCGGCCCGTGCGCGAGGTAAAAACGGCTGCATTACGAATACTTAAGATTATTGGGGCGACTTGGCGTCACTATTCTCGACGATTCGGGCGGCCGCCAGGAAATAACGGGGATAACCCGAAGCTATAACTGCTGCAATTCGGGCCACGCCTGCAGGATTTCGTTCCAATGAGGCGGTGTTTCGGTCGTGGGTGACAGAATAATCAGCACCGGCTCTGCCCCAGAGGCCCCGAAACTGATCCGGCGAAGCGAGGTCTTTTCCCAGTAACTCAAGGGATTGGAGAATTGTTTTCGACCGTCGGAAAACCAATAGAGCGCTTCCGCCTTGGAGCCATCCTTGGTGAGCTTGACCAGCGTGCCAGCTCCTTGACGGAGAGGAAAAGATTCCTCCTTCTCGATTTCCCATCCGGCTCCTCGAAAGCAGAATGTGGGATCGTGGATGGCGTGGCGATTATGGGTGCCATCCAGAACGGTCAAGATGACTTGATCCGGGCCGGTTACCACCAGTCGTTTCAGCGAGGAGCAGCCCTGAAAGGCGATTTCCTCGGCCGGGAGAAGGGGAATGGTTTGTAACTGCACCATCGGATTTTGTGCCGTCAATTTCGACATGCGGTCGGAGGCATCCGGTAGCGACTGGAATTCCCAGAGGGCTCCCAAGGCAATGGTGATCCCAAGCGCCAGCCAGAGTCCGATTACTTGAGGTTTCATCGCTTAGACAAAATGTAACTGATGGTACTGATGAAAGCTAAGGCTAAACGAAGGAGTCCCACCTCGGTTGGATCCCAATCATACTTGCTGAAGAGCCAACCCAGGGCCGGCATCCAGGTCACTGCGGCCGGCAACCAAATCCAAAAAGTCGAGCGGGGGGCGGTCAATCCTGCGCAGGCGATGGCAAAGGCCAGATGCTTGAGGAGATTTAAGTCGAGCAATGCGCCGCCCAGGGTCAGGGCGAGGGCTGTACCCAGCCAGGCAATGCGGACCTCTTTTTTTGCATAGAGACTGATTCCGACCGGAATCATCCAGACGATCCAGGCGGGGCCATCCCAGTGATCAAATGGAGAGTGTTGCCAGGCATCCAGAATCGAACGGGTATTCCAGCCAGCATAAAGCGTAATGGCCCATCCCGCCCATTTCAGTTGGTTGGAGGCTGAGCCTGAGAGCGGAGAAGGCATGGCTTCAAGATTGAATCTTGGGGGACAAGACCTGGTCGTGATCGAAATTGGCTGGCCCGTTTTTCTTCGAGGCCCGGACTGAAAGAGCCCTGAAGAAGATCTGGCACATTAGATACATCACACAAAGCACGGCCCATCCGCCCCATTGATGAAACCAGCCCATGGCGAAGTCAGCCCCAAACTTGACGCCAACAAAGCCGAGCATGAAAATTCGCATGGTGTTGGCCAGCCAAGCCAGCGGAAGCAACGCCGCCACCGCGACGGCGAATCGCCAGCCGGAGGGCACCATGAGGCAGATCACCAGGCTTCCTGCGACCAGCATCGCCTGCAGGACATTCAACCCTGCGCAGGCGGGCTCAATCGAGAGAGGAAGATCCCCGATATATAGGAGGGTGCCTTCCCTCGCGACATTGTAACCGAGCCCCTGAAACATGATCTCAACGGCCCCGGCCCCGCTATGCCGGAAGAACCAGCCGAGAGCCGGAAAATCCTGCATCACCCAGGGAAAACCGAAGAGAGGCAGCAGGAGAAACCGTCGTGAAAATCCTTCCAGAAATGTCGTCTGGAAAATATCGAAAAAGAGGAGCCAGCCCAGCACCAGGAGCAAGTTGGCCTGCGCGATCACTCCGGCCAGGCACAAGCCCAGAGCCCCCAGGAGGCTCCAAGTGCGGATCGTGCCGGGCGTGGTTTTCCATTTCCAAGGCATGGTCAGCCAGATCAGGAGGGGGAAAGCGACCAGCACCGGAAGCGTGTCGCTGGCGTCCTCCGTCCAGGAAAGGTCATGCGTCCAAATGAAAATACCGAACAGTGTTAGCCCCGCCAGAGACAAGATTGGCAGCCTTTTCATGGTCATACGCAGGTGCAATGCTCAATCAAAGCCCTAGCCTGAAACTCCGCTTCAATTGGCGAGCGAGGCATCAGTTCCTAATCCACTTAACTGCAACGCTCGTCCAAAATGACTCCGGGCCGCCTGAGGCAAATTCCAAACATAGAGATAATGCTCCCCTGCTCGACGATGTGGCAAGAACTCGTTCGGATACTTCGCCAGATTGATGAAAATAGTGAAGGCTGAGACGGGAAACCGGAGAGGTTTTCCCAACCGGGTATTTTCATAGACATCCACGACACGGCTTAAATCCTTCAGTCCCGCGAGGGTGGCATCCATCGATTTCATCGTAATTTCGTCGTCCCTCGATTCCGCTTGCCGACGCAGAACGAGAAATTCCTGGGTCATCATCCGGGTGAAACCGGTGCAAATGATTCCGGTGGTTTTTCCCATAAGATTGGAGAGTCGATTCAGGCAGGGTTGATGCTCGGGCATCAATTCTTCGTAAAGGTATTGGAAGGGATCGTAATTCATACGGCGGAACGAGTGGCTTTGCGTTTGAATTGGAAGGCGGTGATCGCAATGAAGGCTGCCATGATGGCCCAAGTTCCCGGTTCAGGGGCTGAGACGAGGCGCTGCTGATTAACCGGGCCACTATAGGCGGGTACGCTGTAGGCAATCGCGGTGTTGGGGGTCAGCTTATCCCTGGCTGGGGTGGGGCCGGAAGCTTGGGTCACGGTTAGACCATCGATCATGAAGCCGGTCGGATTTTTATCGTAATAATACTGGCCGTTGCGGAGCTGGTCATTGCTGTTGGAGACAATGACATCCAGCACGCTCCCGTCCTTCGGGCTGAACGTAAACTGGAAGACATCGCCTGGCTTGTTCCAGGTTTCCTGGGTGGCAAACGGTTTGGCTAGATAGCTTTCCGCCGCCACGGAGCCATTGATGGCCAGTTCATAGTGATTGTCAGCGTTGATGCTGCCGATGTTGAGCGTGACAAGGCCGCCGTTAGGGTTGATGTACTTGGAAAGGTTAAGCTGATAGACGTAGTTGCCGGGAGGATCGACTGGTGTCCCGCCGTTGTTTTCGTTCAGGGAAGCCCCGAGCCATTGGGCTCCGTCGCCCGGATTGTACCAACCGGGACGATTCCCGCCCGTGATGACATAGGCATCATACCCAAAGGTGCGGGTGGCGGAGGGCGAGGAGATCGGATCGGAGATCAGGCCGTTCGGATCGGAAACCGACTTTCCAAAGACATCCGAGCGGCTCAAGCCGTAGGCGTCGTAGAATCCGGCTACGGTCCAGTTGGCATCGACTTTGTAAGCCTTGGAGCCGGTGCCGATGGTTTGGATGTTGTTATTGGAGCCGTTAACCCCCGTCGAAGTTGAGAAAAGTACCTGGGCTTGGGCGCTCGAGGCCAAGAGCACACTTAACCCGAGAAGCCTGCCGATCACGTTCAGTTTGAGATTTTGCATATCTCATTCTTTGCATAGGCAATGCCAGTTATTTTTAAGAATTGTAACTAATTGGTGTTGAGGTAGATGTAGATTTGAGTGCTTGGTCGTGGCAGGGTTATGCATTGATAATGCAATGCAAATAGGATATAATTGCAGTGCATGATCTGCCTTATCCTGCTCGCCGGGCTCCCTGAAGCGAAGGCGTTGGCCAAGCTCAAGTTTCCCATTCAGCGCGTGACCGCGGAGAGTCTGGGCGATCTCGAGCCCGCCACCGCCGAATGGGTCTGTCTCCTCCCGGTCGAGGTGCTGCAGGAACCATTCTGGCCCCGCCTTCGGGTGCGGCTGGCCCAGGGCAATCGCGCATTTGTGATGTTTGGCCCCAACAAGCACTCCGCCCCGATGGTCGAGGCGATGCGGGATGGTGCTTTCGATTTTCTTTTCTCCGATGAACCGCTCGCGCGTTGGCAGGAGGCCCTGGAGAAGGCGGCTGAGTCGCAAAAATTGTGGCTGCAGCTTTACGGGGGAGGTGCACAAAAATCGGGGCTGCTGATTGGCAAGTCCGCGGCCATGGCCTCCCTCACGCAGGTGATCCAGCGGATCGGTCCGACGGCGGCGAGCGTGTTGATCACCGGGGAATCGGGCACGGGCAAGGAAAAGGTGGCGCGGGCGCTGCATGAAGCCTCGGGACTGCCGGGGCCATTCCTGGCCGTGAACTGCGCGGCGATTCCCAAGGACTTGATTGAAGCGGAGCTTTTCGGGGCGGAAAAGGGAGCCTTCACCGGGGCGGGAGCGGCGAGACAGGGACTGGTGGAACTTGCCCCGCAAGGCACACTTTTTCTCGATGAAATCGGGGAACTGGACATTTCCCTCCAGCCCAAGTTACTTCGTTTTTTGGAAACGCGCCGGGCGCGGCGCATTGGCGGCAAGGCGGAATATGCAGTCGATGTCCGGGTCCTGGCCGCGACGAACCGGAACCTGGAAGACGATATCGAGCACAACCTCTTTCGGCTCGATCTCTATTATCGCCTGGCTGAAGTCGTCCTCAAGCTGCCTTCGCTGCGTCATCACCTGGACGACGTGCCGCTTCTCGCCAGCTATTTTCTCCAGGAGGCTAACGAAAAATTTGGCAAGAACATCCTCTCGCTCGAGCCGGGACTGGTCGCGCGGCTGATGGAATATTCCTGGCCCGGAAACGTGCGGGAACTTCGTTCAACCATTCATCGTCTTGTCATTCTCTACAATGGCCCCGTCCTGCGGCAGGAATGGTGGTCAGTGCCCTCGACTATTTCCCGGGAGAGCAGTTCGGTGCCGACGCAGGTCGTAAAGCCTGGCACGGAGATTTCAGTCGCTTCATCGCTTCCTTTAAATCGTCGCCAAAAGTGGGAAAGAGCGCGGGAATTGCTTGAGCAAAGTGGCAACGACCAGACATGGACCGCGGCGCAACTTGGCATTCACCCCACAACGCTTTTCCGCTGGCTGAAGTCGGGGAAGCTTTGAGATTTCCCAGCCAACGGCGCTGATTTAGGTCTTCACGTCGTTACGTTCCCGAATCATTATTCACCACATGCCTTCCTCGTCCGATATCACGCGGGTCGTCTTGACGGGTGGGCCTTGCGCCGGAAAAACCACCATCCTGGCGCAGGTGAAGGCTCATTTTTCGGCGCAGGGTTATCACGTCTACCTTGTGCCGGAAGCGGCCACGGCGGTGATTGGGGCGGGATTTATTCCGGCCTCATTTCCAGGTGATGAGATTTATGAACTGCAGGATTCGATTCTCGAAATCACCCTCGCGCTTTATCGGCAAACGGAACGGTTGATGCGGAAGCTGGCCCGTTACCCGGCCCTTATTGTCTATGACCGGGGTAGTCTTGATGCCAAAGCCTATTGCACGCCCGCGGCGTGGGAGAGGATTCTGCGCGGGCGCGGCCAGACGGAGGCCGAATTAAGAGATTCGCTTTACCACGGCATCGTTCATCTGGTGACGGCGGCCGATGGAGCGCATGCCTTCTACTCCGACGCGAACAATCCGGCGCGCTTGGAATCGATTGAGGAGGCCAAGGCCGTCGATCTCGCGCTGAGATCCGCCTGGGCGGGGCATCCGAGATTTCATGTGGTCGACAACTCGACCTCTTTTCAGGGCAAGACCCAGCGCACGATTGAAATCATTACCCAGCTTTTGAGCAAGTCCGCCTCAAGTATTTAAAAGGGGACATTCACCGGGCATTTTGGTGGCCCGGACTACTTGTTGTCCGGGCGCGCGAAGCGCGCAGGAAGCGAGTCTTAGTGTCTCTTCACAAGCGATGGCCGCAGTCCAACGAGGATCGCTTCCCGTCGCCTGCGGTGACCCGGGCCACCGATGGTTCGTGTTGACGACAGACTAGCTTTTGACGAGATAGCCAGCGGCGACTTGGGTGAATTTTTGGACCTGGTCCGCTTGCCACGCTTCATCTTGGTCGATCTCCTTGGCCAACAAGGCGGCGACTCGCGGCGCCATGCGGACGGCGGCATGAGCATTGAGGAAGAGCGCGCGGGTGCGCCGGGCCAGGACATCTTCCACCGTGCGGGCCATTTCGTGCCGGGCCGCCCAGACAACCTCCGCCTCGACATAGAACAAATCGGCATCGATTTTTTTGCCGAGTGCCGGGTCTTCATCGATCAATTGCAGGATTGAGGTGGCGTCCGATCCGTAGAACGAAAGGGTGCCGAATTTTTCCGCGTTGGGGTGGAAGCCGTGAATGTTCAGGGTCTTGGTGACGCACGGCTTGTCGGGCAGATCAGCCAGGGTCGCGGCCTGATCGACGGCATCCTGGGCCATGTTGCGATAGGTCGTCCATTTGCCGCCCGCGATGGTGAGCAGGCCGGAGGGATCGATGTGAACGCTGTGATCCCGGGAGAGCGCGGCAGTGTTCTTGCCCTCGCCCGATTTGACGAGGGGACGAATCCCGGCGAAGACGCTCAGGATATCGGCCTTGGTGGGATGCTTGGCGAGATAGAGGCTCGCCGTCTCGAGCATGAACTCGATTTCCTGGTCGAGCGCCACGGGTTCCAGTGAGACTTCCTTGAGCGGCGTGTCGGTCGTCCCGACGAGCGTGTGGCCATGCCATGGAATGGCGAACATCACGCGGCCATCACTCGTATGTGGCACCATGATGGCGGTATCACCGGGCAGGAAGGAGCGATCCAGCACGATATGAGCTCCCTGGCTGGGGGAGATCATGATTTTCGCGTCCGGATCGGAAAGCAGACGCACGGCATCGCTGAATGCACCGGTGGCGTTGACGACCACCTTGCCCTTGATCTCAAACGATTCGCCAGTCTCGAGATCCTGCCAGGTCACGCCATGGATCACGCCATCGGGGGCTTTGTGGAGATTGGTCACGCGCGCATAATTGAGCAGCGTCGCACCTTGCCCTGCGGCGGTGGCGGCCAGATTGATGAGCAAGCGGGTGTCGTCAAATTGGCCATCATAATAGACCACGCCCCCGGTCAGGCCTTCAGGATTGACGTTGGGCAGGCGCTTCAGGGTTTCGTCCTTGGAAATCAATTGAGACGAGCCGAAGCCGTATTTGCCGGAAAGCACTTGGTAAACCTTGAGACCGATGCCATAAAACGGCCCCTCCCACCACGAATAGCTGGGAACGACAAAGGGAAGTTCACTCACGAGGTGAGGCGCATTTTGGCGAAGCAAGCCCCGTTCTTTCAGGGCCTCCATGACGAGGGAGACATTGCCCTGTTCCAGGTAACGGACGCCGCCATGAACCAGCTTGGTGCTCCGGCTGGAGGTGCCCTTGCCGAAATCATCCTGCTCAAGGAGGAGAATCGAATAGCCGCGCGTGGCGGCATCGACGGCCACTCCCATGCCCGTGGCGCCGCCGCCGACAATGATCATGTCCCAAGGTTCAGTGCGTTCCCGGGCCTGCTTCAACATGTCGCTTCTTTTCATAGGAATCTAAGGTAAGTCGGTTTTCAGGAAGTGATGGTTATTTTTTCGAGTTCTTCCGTGCTGGGGCGGGGGAGGAATCATGATGCTCCCAGTTTTTGGCCCGTGAAAGCGCATCGTTCCAGCGGGAACGCAATTCGGTGACGCGTGATTTCGGCATCCTCGGCTCGAAGATTTTGTCGACCTTCCATTGCTTGGAGATGCTATCGAGGCTCTTCCAGTAGCCGACGGCAAGACCGGCAAGGTAAGCCGCGCCAAGGGCCGTGGTCTCGGTGACCGCCGGGCGCACGATCGGAATCTGCAATAGATCAGCCTGGAACTGCATCATGAACGCGCTGTGGGTCGCGCCTCCATCGACGCGCAGTTCCTTCAGCCGCTTACCGGTGTCGGAGGCCATGGCGTCGATCAAATCGGCGGTCTGGTAAGCAACGCCTTCCAAGGCGGCGCGGGAAATATGAGCTGCGGATGTATCGCGGGTGATGCCGATGATGGCGCCGCGCGCGTAGGGATCCCAGTGGGGGGCCCCCAGCCCGGTGAAAGCCGGGACGAGATAGACGCCACCGTTGTCGGTGACCGATTCGGCCAGGAGATCGACTTCTTTCGCGGAGCGGACCAACTGGAGGCCGTCGCGGAGCCACTGCACCACGGCACCGCCAATGAAAACGCTGCCTTCCAGGGCATATTCCCGTTTCTTGCCGATCTGACAGGCCGCGGTCGTGAGCAACCGATTCTTGGAGGTGATCGCCTTGGTGCCGAGATTTTGGAGCAGGAAGCAGCCAGTACCATAGGTGCTCTTCGCCTGTCCCGGATGAACGCACATCTGGCCGAAAAGCGCCGCCTGCTGGTCGCCCGCAATTCCGGCGATGGGAACCTTTTGCAGGCCGAGCGAGGTGCTGATTTCGCCGTAGACTTCGCTGGAGGTGCGCACCTCCGGGAGCAGGCTGGCCGGAATGCGGAGGAGTTTGAGCAGCTCCTTGTCCCACGATCCGGTGTGGATATTGTAAACCAACGTGCGGGAGGCGTTGCTGGGATCGGTGACGTGGACGTTGTGGCCGCTGGTCAACTTCCAGATCAGCCAGGTATCGACCGTGCCGAACATGAGGTCGCCTGCCTCGGCCCGCTCACGGACACCGGGAACATTGTCCAGAATCCAGGCGATCTTGGTGCCGGAAAAATAGGCGTCGAGGAGCAGGCCGGTCTTGTCCCGGAATTTCTTGTCGTGTCCGGCCGCGCGGAGTTGATCGCACATTTGCGCGGTGCGCCGGTCTTGCCAGACTATGGCGTTGTAGACGGCCTCCCCGGTCTTGCGATCCCAGATAATCGTGGTTTCCCGTTGATTGGTAATGCCCACCCCGGCGATATCGCTGGGACGGATGCGGGCGCGACCAAGCGCTTCCACGGCCACGGTGATCTGGGAAAACCAGATCTCCTGGGGGTCTTGTTCCACCCAGCCAGGCTTGGGAAAGATTTGGCGGATTTCCTTTTGGGCGACCGATTTGACCTGGCCTTCCTGATCAAAAATAATCGCGCGCACGCTGGTGGTTCCGGCATCGAGAGAGAGGATGTAAGACATAGGATGAAGAGTAGAGGGTGAACTGAAGTCTGGCGTTAGGAGTAGAGTACTTGGTAGAGCAGCGATCCGAGCACGCCGCCGATGAGGGGGCCGACGATGGGAATCCAGGCGTAACCCCAATCGGAGTGGCCTTTCCCGGCAACTGGAAGAATCGCATGGGCGAGACGCGGACCGAAATCGCGCGCCGGATTAATGGCGTAACCGGTGGGCCCGCCGAGCGAGAGGCCGATCGCGAAGACGAGCAGGCCAACCAGCATCGGACCGAATCCGGTCGCCCAGTCGGGGCCGGTGAGATTGCTGGTGGAGGGAATGGAGAGGACACCAAAGAGAAGGGCCGCCGCGCCGATGATCTCGCAGAGCAGATTGGAAAAGGTTGAGCGAATGGCCGGAGCCGTGCAGAAAACGGCCAGCTTGGAATTGGTATCCGGCGTCTCTTTCCAGTGGGGTAGATAGGCCAGCCAGACCAAGAGCGCCCCGAACATTCCGCCAGCCACCTGGGCGAGGATATAACCGGGAACCTTGGCCCAGGCGAACTTGCCAATGACGGCCAGACCGATGGTCACGGCTGGATTCAAATGCGCGCCGCTGATCGTCCCCACGGCATAGACTGCGAGCATCACGGCGAGACCCCAGCCCGTTGCGATGACGATCCAGCCGCTGTTTTGTCCTTTCGATTTATTAAGGACGACGTTGGCCACCACGCCATCGCCAAAAAGGATGAGCAGGGCCGTGCCGACAAATTCCGCCAGATAATGATTCATAACTTATTCTCCAAAATTGAGGTGTAGGACTTAGAAACGGACAATGGTACGCAGCCCCATGACGATGATCAGGCTGCGGGAGCTGTCGCCGCCCGGATCCATGATGAACTGGGTATCGGGCTGGAGCGAAAACCAGGGCGTGGGATTATATTGATAATCGATTTCCACCGTCGTCTCACCGCCGAGCCCGCGTCCATTCGCAATCTGGTACGCCTGGCTTGCGGCCGAGCCATTCTGGGAATAGATGACGCCGAAACCGACCTTGTCCTTGTCACGGCCGGGGATAAGTCCCGTGTAGCGTGCGCCGGACGTGACCTCAAACTGCAGCGGATTGCGATCCCCCGGCCCGCCGAGTACTTCAAACAACAGGTCGAGCCCCTTCTCTTTTTCGAGCTTCCCGGTGGCATCGGTCGGGTGATAGACCGTCTTCTGGGCCAGACCATAGGCCGTATAATCACCGCTATAATTCTGTCCCGTCGCAGGATTGGTATAGATGGCAAGCCCATTGGCGTTCACGCCCAGCTTGTAGCTGCCCGGGTAATTAGTCTTTTGCTCCACATAACCCAACTCGAAAGAACCGACGGCCCCGTGATCAAAATCGTTGCCGTAGTTGAATCCGTGGGCATCGGGGTTGTAAGGGTTGTTGTAGGCGGTGAAGACTCCGGCTTTGACATAAAGTCCTGGGGTCAAGTCGGAGAGATCGCCCGTCACGATGATACCCGGTTTACCCGCCGGGCTAAACGGCTGTTTCGTATTGAACAGCGCGTTGGGGGCGTAGCCGAGTTCATCGTTGAAGAGAATATCGAAGAAATCGGTTGCTCCGAATTCATTGACCGCCGCAACCTGCCCCAGCTTGATCTTAAGCATGTTGTCCGCGAATCCCTGCTGGTACCAAAACTGATCGAGCCGCAAACTGTCCTCACCGGCGATGCTGCTGGTCAGGGTATTGACGTTTAAATACTTGCCGGAGAGATTCGGGCCATACTGCCAGATCGCGGAGGCAAAAAACTCTCCGTTGAAATTGGCCAGCTTGTTGAAGTCAATGTCGGTCGAGGCGCGAAAGCGTCCAAAGTAGGTGGCGTGGTGCGTCTGGCTCCCGGCCACGTCGGCCTGGAAATCGCCGATATCATTGATATCAAAAGTTATGCCCTCGTTGGCGAGCCGCGTTCGCTCTCCGTTCCAAGTGCCCAGCATGTATTGCTGGTTCCAGAAAGAAGGCATTTTTTTATCGACTACCGGGGTGATATTGGTGGTGTCCGTTCCCGCATAAACAAGGGGAGATGGGCATACCAGCAATCCAGCCAATCCCGCGAAGCGCAGGAGAGAACGTAGCGGCATTTGTGAATGTAGCATGGATTTCTTCGCATGCAATTGATCTGAATAAATTGTCTCAAATCGATGGTTTCCCTGAGAACGAAGGAGTCCAAATGAGCCGAACGAGCCAACTAGTTTTTAACTATAGTCGAAGAGAAGTCGTAATTTCCCGATCCGGCTTCGTAGACAGCATTGCCCTCGTCCATGCGGACGAACTTGAGACCGGGTGAACGCGAGGCCAATACCGTGCCCTCTCGAATGGAGTCTGCATCGCTCGTCGGTACGTAGATCGTCGCGGTGGTATTGGCGGGGATCGAGAGATGCATCTTAAGCCTATCACCCGTATATTCCCACTCGCTGACGATCCGGCCTGAAATGGAATCGTAGCTGGCCTTGACCCACCCCAGATCGCGGATGATGGCGGGGCGAATGATGATTTTCCGGAAGCCCGGGCCAAGGGGATCGCCTTGAATGCCTGCGAGGTCGTGGAAAAACCACTCGTTGATCTGGCCAAGCATGAAATGATCCTGCGAATCCGTTCCGGCCCAGCCCTCCGTCAGGCTCGTTTTTCCGAGTTTGAGTTGATAGCCGTAGCCGGGTTTGTCGGATTGGTTATTGAGCGAATAAATCACATCGGAGCGGCCACCTTCAGCCAGCGCGCGCAGCAGATAACGGTAGCCGACATCGCCTGCGGTGAGTCCCTTGGTTTGGACATCTTCTACGATGTTCTTCAGGACCGGTTGCCGTGAGGAAGATTCAACCAGCCCCATGACCAGCGGAAGAGAGTTGCTGCACTGGGAACCCAGCTTGTCCGTCACCCCATATTGGCTCGAATCGGCATGGAAGAGCGCTTGGTTAAAAGCGACGCGAATTTGCTCGGCCTGTTGGGCGTACTCGGAGGCGTCGTCCTCTTTGCCCAGAAGATGGGCGATTTTCGAGAGGAGTTGCGTGTCTTCATAATAAAAAGCCGTGCCGGTGAGCGAGAGCGGAGTTAACTGAGAGATTCCTGGTTTCTTAGGTCCGATGTCGAACCAATCGCCCAAACCATAATTGACCAGATGGTCTTTCGCTTTCGAGCCGAGGTAGGCCTGATATTTTTGCATCATGGCGTAGGAACGCCCCAATAATTCGACATCCCCGTCGAATTCGTATTGTTGCCAAGGCACCAGAATGCAGGCGCTGCTCCATTCTGGCGAATCCGCAAACGTCCGGTTCTTTTGGAGCCAATCGGGCAGGTAATTCGGGCAGGTGCTGGGAACGAGTCCATCCGGGCATTGTGCATCCTTCATGTCGTTGACGACCTTGGTAAAGAGCGCCGCCATGTCCCAATTATAACGCAGGGCCGGCCCGTTGAGATGGTCTTGCTCAAGCCAGCCACGCTTTTCGCGGGTGGGGCAATCGGTCATGGTGCTCACCATGTTGTTTTGCTGGGCCCAGCGAACGAGGGTCCAGGTCTTGGTCAGCAGGTCATTGCCACAAGAAAATTGGCCGGCGGCAGGACAATCGGCATGGATGACCACGCCTTCCATCGACTCCACTTTCGGAAGTTCACCCCCGGGTTCCGTGGGAATTAATTCAACCTGAAGATAGCGCGCCCCGACATAAAAGAACTTGGAGAAATAATTCTCGTGGCCGGAACCATCCAGCGTGTATTGCCACCAGACGGGTTGATGGCCAAAAATCCCGCGATCCAATTGGCCATTCTCGTGGACGAGTTCATCCGGTGTGACGCGCACCACCGATCCGGCAGGACCACTCACCTTCACGCGCAGCATGATGGCGGCGTTCTGGCCCAAATCGTAGACGGTCACGCCTGCCTTAAGTTCCTTTTGGCTGACGGGCTTAAGGGACTGGAAAGCGCGGATCGGCGGTGCGGCGCAGGAAATGCCCCGGAGACTACCGCCGGGGCCTTGCCCTACTTGGGGACTCTCCCAAGCCGTGGTATCAAACCCCGGCATGTCCCAACCGGCAGGATTGAGCCGCGCATCGTAATCCTCCCCGCCGTATTCTGAGGAAAAGGTAATCGGCCCCGGGTGACAGCGCCACTGATCATCGGTGATCAGATTTTCGTTGCTGCCGTCCGCATACTCCAGATGCAGGTAGGCGATGCATTGTAACGGGGCGATCGAATAGCCGTTCGTTGCGTTGCCGTGATAACGGCCTTGGTGGGAAAGGTACATTCCGTTTCCGAGCAGGACTCCGACGGCATTGGTTCCCGGCTGTAGCGAATGGGTGACATCGTAAGTGTCGTAGAGACACGTTTTTTCGTACTGCGACCAGCCGGGTGTCAGGAGATCGGTGCCGACCTTGGTTCCATTGAGCGACATCTCGTACTGGCCCAGGCCGCAAACGTTCACCAGGGCTCGCTTCAATCCGGGTTTAACGGTGAATTCCCGGCGGAGAAGCAGCGTTTCGTAGCGGGACTTGGGGCCCTTGAAATCAGGCTTCGCTTTTTCTCCTGGTGCTCCAAGCCACTGGGCTCCCTTCCAGTCGGCGGGCGTGATCGGTCCCTCGTTCCACGAGGCTGAGGTGCTCCAGGCGGTGGGGCTCCCGGCCTCGTCCCAAGCGCGCACTTTCCACCAGTAGGTTTGATCGCTGCGGAGCGATTGGCCTGCGTAGGAAATCTGGGCCATGGCATCGGAGGAGACTTTGCCTGAATCCCAAAAATCACCGCGATTCTGAGCAAGCAACTCCGGTGAAGACGCGACGAGAATTTCATAGGCCGTTTGGTGCTGGCCTCGCGCGGAGGATTCGCTGGACGACAAAATCCAATCAAAGCGCGGGGAGGGTAGATCGACGTTCAGCGGATTAATTCGGTACTCGCAGCGCAAGCGGGAGGGAATCAGACCCGATTGAGGAGCTTGGGCCGAGTTGCCCTCCGCGTGGAGACCGCTGGTGCAACCCAGAAAAAAGAGCAAAAGCGCGCGTGCGTAGCCAGACATGGTGATGTAGAGGCCAAGTGAACCACTAAATCGATGGGTTGAGTAAGAAGAAACTTGTTCGCCCATTGAGCTAGTAGCCGGCGACTTTACTGCAGGCCAGGAACACGCCTGCAGTCCACCCGAGCATCGGTACCATTTTGTATTCGCCCGCGACATCGGTCTTCCCCGTCCTTGCGTTATATTTCTCCCAAAGCTGCCCGCTGCTTTGGAAATTCCTTACCACCGTCGTGACGTACTTGAGAGCCAACCGACGGGCTTCCTTGGGGTGACCGCTCTGCTGGAGACCTGAAACCACGACCCATTGCAGAGGAGGCCAGAGATTTGGACTATCCCATTGATAAACGCGCGCGCGTTTTCCCGGTAAACAGGTATCCACGCCATAGTCCGTCTCGAGTCCAGCAAGCGCTTGGATACTGCGTTCCGCCTGATGGGAATTGGCGACTCCACAGAAAAGAGGGAAATAGCTCGCCGCGGAAATGAAGGATGAACGTTGACCGGTTGATTCGTCGTAGTCGACATACAAGCCCCGTTGGTCATCCCAGAGCAGGCGATTCATGAGGGATTGCCGCTTTTCCAGTCGCTCCCGCCAGAGCCTTTCGCGCCCGTTCGCAAGTTCCCCGGCCAGATCGGCCTCCACGCGCTCGGTCATCAGGAGCAGACTGTTCAAATCCACGGAGGCATATTCCTGGCAATGGTCACCCCAGCGCGGAGTAAAATCCCATCCGCTTTCCGCGACCGCCATCACATGAGCAGCGAATTTTTGCCTCGCCACCGGTTTCTCGGGGATCGTCGGGTCGAGGCGTGATCGACAGCTTTGTAGCAGTTCATTCTCCTGTCTGGGGGTTGCGTAGCTTCCGTAGTGATTGAGTCCGTCGGGGAAAGCCCGGAACGCCATCCAGGTGCCATACTCCTTTTCCAGCGCGGCATAGGCACGCTCATGCCAGGCCCGGTCTTTCACAAACTCCAGACAAAGCTGAATCTGTAGTGCTCCGACGGGTGGTTGACTGCGGTTGCGTTCCGAGTCATTGCCATTAGGCACATAACCCATGGTTTCGATCAGGTACATCATGTCCTCCGCATTGCCCCGGGCTATTTCCTGATGACCATCCCGGATGACTCCGAGACTTGTGAAATAAGTATCCCAGTAATAAAAGCCGGTAAACCTCGTTACGCCCGGCGAGGAATAAGGTGCAGGTAGGGGGAAATTCCCCAGGTTGGCGGAATGAAAGGTCCTGGGCCAGGAGGCATGAATGAATTGCTTCACGGCCTCGACTTCCGCCATCGTCGGTTGTTTTAGTGCTTCATCAGCACGGGAAAAAAGGGTGAAGAGAAGTAGAAAACCTAGTGCTGAGGGAATGCGACGATAGGCATGAATCATGGAGTGATGCTTGAAAAATGGTCCCGCCTGGGGATGGCTGGTAACAGTTCAGTTAGAGACAACGATCACGATAAACTGACTCGTATTACTCAAGCGCCTTTTCCCGCCGCGATAAGCTTATCAGAGTAAATCCTTCCACCAAGTTTCAAGGGGAGGAGAATAACTTGATAACCCATACAGCTGCACGGGACGATTTCGGTGCCTTACTGGAATTTTGCCAAAACGCTGGTAGGATTTCCTGCGTTTGCCTTTCCTCCACTCTTTTTAAACCTCACCTACGAAAGATCAACATCATGAGCCAGACCTTTAAAGCCTATGCTGCCCCTGCCAAGGGAGAAAAACTTAAGCCTTTCGAGTTCGATCCCGGAGCGTTGCGGGAAGAACAAGTGGAAATTGCCGTCGAGTATTGTGGGCTCTGCCACTCGGATCTATCCATGTACGAGAACGAATGGGGCATGACCGCCTATCCCTTTGTTCCCGGCCATGAAGTGGTGGGCAAGGTAGTGGCCATCGGAGATCACGTGAAGACGATTTCGGTGGGGCAACGGGTCGGCCTCGGCTGGTTTTCCGGAAGCTGCATGAGCTGCCATCAGTGTCTCTCCGGCGATCATAACCTTTGCACAAGTCCCACGGGCCGGGAGGAAACCATCATCAACCGTTATGGGGGATTCGCGGACAGGGTGCGTTGTCACTGGCTTTGGGCCACGCCATTGCCTGAGGCGCTCGACTATACCAAGGCAGGCCCACTTTTTTGCGGAGGTATCACGGTTTTCAATCCGATTCTGCAGTCCGGAGTTAAACCCACGGACCGGGTGGGCGTCATTGGCATTGGCGGTTTGGGCCATATGGCCCTGGCCTTTTTAAATAAATGGGGATGTGAGGTCACGGCCTTCACGTCCAGCGATTCCAAGCGTGAAGAAGCGATGAAACTTGGTGCTCATAACGTGGTCAATTCACGTGATAAGGCGCAACTCAAGAAAATCGCGGGCTCACTTAACTTTATCCTGACCACGGTCAATGCCACGCTCGACTGGCAAAGCTACATCGATGCCCTGGCCCCCAAAGGCAAGATGGTCACCGTGGGGGTGATTGGCGAACCGGTGCAGTTAGCGGCATTCCCTCTTATCGCGGGTCAGAAATCCTTCTCGGGTTCTCCGCTCGGCAGCCCGTCCACCACGGAACTGATGATCAATTTCTGCGCCCGCCACCATATCGCACCGGTGACGGAGAGCTTTAAGTTTTCCGAAATCAACGAGGCTTTCGAGCATCTCAAGGCGGGTAAGGCCCGCTACCGGATCGTGCTGACAAATGACATCAAGTAATACCTGAATATCACCGCAGCAGGTTGAAGAGGCCTATGCCAGTGAGGTCACGGAACTGCTGCAAATGTAATACGTCAGGGGCCTGGTTTTACGGGGATCGTTGTGCGGAGCTGCCCTGCACTTTCCTCCGGTGAAGGGTGGCCTTGTGCCGGTTTCCGCAAACGTCCATGCTGCACCAACGGCGTTTGTGGTTTTTGGTCGTGTCGTAGAAGGCGAGGACGCAATCGGGGCTCTCACATTTGCGGACCAGTGAAAGATCGCAGTCACAGATGAGTTGCAGCCCGGTCTCGGCGATCAGGCCAAAGACCGATTTCGGCTGGCTCCAGTTCAGCGGCCAGGTGCGTCGAAATGTTTTGGCGTCATGGGCCTCGACTTGAACCACCGCGTTGGCCTCGATGAGCAGCCGGTTCGTTTCCTCGACGAATGAATTGGGAACGGGCTTCTTGTTTCCGAGCGCCACGATCACCTCCTTGACCCTGGCCCGGTAATCCCTCAGCCCGTCCATGAAGGCCTCCTCCTGCAGACGACTCCAGGTCTGGCTGGCGCGCTTGATCTGATCGACGGGGGCTAACCCGGCTTTCTCAACCCAGCGGCAGAAGGAGTGGAAATTGGGCATTAATTCCAAGGGAACACCCTTGGCGGCAATCAACGTATTGGCCAAATCGAGGGCTGGCTGATTGGCGATGAAGAAAAAATCCAAATTTTTTTCAGCGGCGCTTTCAGAGGTAATTGTGCTCACGGGAACATAGTAACCTATAAAAAGATTTTGACAAGTTATGTCGAAAATGAGAAATAACCGTCATACAAACTTTAGATAGTTACTTTCAACCACTTCAACCCTCACTCAAAAAGCTCATCCCATGACAACCCACCACCACATCGAAATCGACGGTCTCAACCTGTTCTACCGCGAAGCCGGCCAATCTCACCTGCCCACGCTTGTTCTCCTGCATGGTTTTCCCAGCTCCTCCCACATGTTCCGGGATCTGATCCCTCATTTGGAAGAACGCTTCCACATCATCGCCCCCGATTATCCTGGCTTTGGCTACAGCGATGCCCCCACGCCCGATCAATTTAACTACACCTTCGACCATCTCGCCGACATAACGGCGAAACTCATTGATAAACTTGGGATCAAAACCTTCGCGCTTTATCTCCAGGACTACGGCGGCCCGGTTGGTTTTCGCATTGCGGTGCGGAATCCGCAGCGGGTGACTGGGCTTATCATCCAGAACGCCAATGCCTACATGGAGGGTATCTCCGAAGCCATGGCCCCCATTGCGAAATTCTGGTCGGATCGCAGCGGAATGGAACCCGCCATTCGCGGCTTTCTCTCCAGGGAGACCACGACATTTCAATACACCCACGGCGCCAACAAACCCGAGCGCATCAGCCCAGATGCATACCATCATGACCAGGCTTTGCTGGATCGTCCGGGAAATGATCTGATCCAGTTGGAACTGCTCTTCAACTATCAATCGAATCCCCCGCTCTACCCCGCGTGGCAGGAATATTTCCGCCAGCACCAACCCCGGACTTTGATCGTCTGGGGAAAGAACGATCCGTTCTTCACCGTGCCGGGGGCACAGGCCTATCTCCGCGATTTACCCAACGCCGAGCTGCATCTCCTCGAAACAGGTCATTTTGCGCTGGAGGAACTGCACGAAGAAATCGCCGCGCAGATCATCCGCTTTTTTTAGTCAACCCACCCCCAACCAATAAAATCCAAAGGTCAAATATATATGAGCCGTCTTAACCCCATCAATCAAGAAACCGCCCACCCCAAAGCCCTCGAAATCGTCGCTGCAGTCAAGAAAGCCCTGGGCATCGTCCCCAACATGGTTGCCACCATGGCGCAGTCGCCTGCCGTCGCCAATGCCTACGTCGGATTTAGTCATGCCCTCTCGCAGGGAACGCTCTCGGCCAAGAGCCGCGAACGCCTTGCCCTGGTCGTGGCCGAAGAAAACTCGTGTGACTACTGCCTCGCCGCGCACACGTTCCTCGGCAGCAAAGCCGGACTGAGCGAACAGGAAATCCTGGACAACCGTCGCGGAATCTCGGACGAACCGAAGATCGCGGCGGCTCTGGCCTTCGCCCGCAAGCTCGTGCAGAGCCGGGGTCAGGTGAGCGATGCCGATGTCGCCGGTCTGCGTGAGCACGGCTTCACGGAAGGAGAGATCGCGGAGATCATTGCCAATGTGGTGCTGAATATCTTCACCAACTATTTCAACATCGCCGTAGGCGTGGAAATTGACTTCCCGAAGGCCCCCGCGTTGACCGTGTAAAAAGCCTGACCCGCAGGTAGCTCGCCTTTCCGGTCCAATTCCGGTAAGGCGATAGTGCAGTAACCACGACAATTTCACGAAATATGGCCCGGAAATATCTTGAAACCCACGTCACGCCCGCCGTGAAACAAGCCCAGGCCCATTATTACGGGGCAAGCGCAATGGTTCCACCCGGTGCGGAGTTGGATCCGCTCGGTCCGGATGAGATCGACTTCATCGCCGCACGGGACAGTTTTTACATGGCCACGGTCAGCGAAAATAACTGGCCCTATATCCAGCATCGCGGGGGTCCTAAAGGCTTTCTTCGCGTGCTCGGTCCGCAACAGGTGGCTTTTCTCGATCTGCATGGCAACCGCCAGATGCTCAGCACCGGGAATCTTGCCGCTCTGGATCGGGTCGCACTTTTTCTCATGGATTATCCGCACCGGGAGCGACTCAAACTCATGGGCCACGCCCGCGTGCTCGATGCCCGGGAACATCCTGACCTGGTCGAGCAACTCCGCCTGTCGACACAGAAGGAAAAAGCCGAACGCATCTTCATCGTCGATGTCGTCTCCTATGATTGGAATTGCCCGAAATATATCACGCCCCGCTTCACGGCAGAGGAAGTCGAGGAGGCGATCCAGCCTTTGCAGGCTCGAATCGCCGAGCTGGAAAAGCAACTCGCCGAATTAGCCAACCCGAAGTCCCCCTTATGAACGAACAACGCCCTCCCCTGCCTCCCTTCACCCGCGAAACCGCGCTGCTCAAAGTCCAGGCCGCGGAGGACGCCTGGAACTCCCGCGACCCTGAACGGGTTTCCCTGGCCTATACCGTTGATAGCGTCTGGCGAAACCGGTCAGAATTTTTTTCCGGCCGTGAGAAAATCAAGGAATTCCTCACCCGCAAATGGCAAAAGGAACTCGATTACCGCTTAAAAAAAGAACTCTGGAGTTTCACTGATAACCGCATCTCCGTCCGCTTTGAATATGAATGGCATGACCACGCCGGACAATGGTTCCGTTCCTATGGCAATGAACAATGGGAGTTCGCCGACAACGGCCTGATGCGTCGCCGCGAAGCCAGCATCAATGATGTGCTGATTCAGGAAAGTGATCGGCGCTACGTTTGATGTGCCTGAAACACAATAAAGTCCCTCCAAGGAAAAAGAGGGGTTGCGGGGGCAGGATTTGAACCTGCGGCCTTCAGGTTATGAGTCTAGATTCTCCTCTCAAGAGGCTTGTTTTCTGACTAATTTCTTACTAAAATCAGTGTATGGCTACGAACCTGAAAAAGAAGCCCGTCGCGGGACTCCCTAACGGGGTCGGAATTGGTAAGATTGTTATCAAGGAAGTGCCCTATTGGCGAGTTCGTTTGGGCAAACGGTTCACCGGCGGAGATGTTCAGATCAAACATTTCTCGGATCTGGCTGATGCGCGTAAATGGATCTTTGGCGATGATGCCGAATCAAAAAAATCTCCATTGGCTTTGCCCACGCTTGGAGTGCTCAAGCTGAAAAAGAACTTTGGGAACGAAGCTTTTTCGCTCAGCCACCAACAACTGGTTCAAGCACAGGACGCCTTTCGTCGTCTTCCCGCCAACGTCTCGCTCACGCAGGTTATGGACGATTGGCTCCAACGGCGGGCACCAGCCGGAGGCGTCAAAACTTTGCAGGAGGTTGCGAAGGAATTCATCATTTCTCGCCGCACGATTGGGGTGCGACCCAGAACTCTTGTCCAATATGAATCGTACCTTCGCACGATCAACGAGGAATTCGGTGAAACGCCCGTCTCCGACATTGAACGAGCCAGCATTGAAGATTGGCTTTCTGAAAGCGAGTGGGCTGCCCGCAGCCGCAAGAACTACCTGGTAACATTGACCACCCTGATTAACTTCGCGATGGACCGCGACTACTGCTCCGGTAACCCAGCATCTCGAATCGAAAGACCGATTTTGGACGACAGCGCTCCCGGCATTCTGACCGTGAAGGAAGCTGAAGCGTTGCTCCAAACCGCCCTTAAGGGAGTTCCTGAAAAACTCGATCCAAAGCCCCAGATGGTCGCAGGAATTGCCATCGGTCTATTCGCGGGTTTGCGCCGTAGCGAAATCTGCGCGCTGGACTGGTCAGAGGTAAGCCTAGATGAGCGTTACATCGAAGTTAAGGCGGCGAAGGCCAAGACGCGCCAGCGCCGTCTTGTTACCATCGCTGACAACCTCGCCGAATGGCTTAAGCCCCGCGTTAAAGTTGAGGGCCGCGTCGCCGTGTCTGCTAATCAGGATGTCTTCGGTGAACATCTGCGGGAGATCGCCCAGGCAGCAGGAATCACTCAATGGCCGCACAACGCCATGCGTCATTCGTTTGGGTCTTATTTCTATGCGAAGACTAAGGAAGAAAATCGAACAGCCGCCGAGATGGGGAACTCTCCTGCGGTCGTCTTCAAACATTATCGCGCCCTGGTACGCAATGGCGACGAACACAAATACTGGAAGATAAATCCTTAATCTTCCAGACGCGTTAGCCCCGGTGTCCCAATTGTGCAGCAAGCTGCTGCACAAATCAGGGAACTCCCTTCACGGGCTGCTCAACGCTTATTTCGATTCGAGTGATCCACGGAGTTGCTTGATTCATCTGAGCGGGACAAGTGCGAATGAGTTTGAGCCTTCCTTCATCCATGGCATCGATGAGTTTGCCCAAGCCTCGTCCTTGAACCTTTACCACCTGCTTGCCCAAATGGATTTCAACCTCCTCAGTCTCGTCGGTCTTTCGGCACAGCCAGCGGGAAAGACTGCTGTAGGCGAATGCGTGCGTCTCCTGCTTCCCGTTTTGGGAGGGCAACTCAACCCTGAACATGGAGAGCGATTTCATGTCAGGGACGACGCTGCCCCATAAGCCGGACCAGGGATCACGCAAAGGCGATTCGCCATCGGAAGAAGGGCGGGTTTTGAGCATTATGGTTAGACCTTTATGCCGGTGCGCTGATCGGGCGTTTGTTGGAACCAGAGATTTATTTCCGGGTCCTCCGCCACGACAGGCGCAATTTTCTCGGGTTTGACGGAGGGCAATTCCATCGCGAGCATTCGTTCCGCAGGAGTGGCCATTGCGGCAAAAGCTGCTTTTTTGTCGGTCGTGAAAATAGTCTGACTCAGCCGAAAGCGAGAATTGCTCACGTAGGCTTGCCTCAGATTGGCGGCTTTCATGCCTTCATCTCCGAGGATCAGGAAACCATGATCGACCGTCTTGCCCTGAGCCGCATGGGACGTGCTGGCATAGCCGTAAGTGAACTGGCGAAAATAGGCGGGCAGTTGCCGCCCATCTTTCAATTTAATGGCGCCTGTTTCATCCCAAGAGGCGACTTCCACAATGTCACCATTCTTCACCTTGGCCTCTTTGCAATTCGATTGGATGAGGAGGCGCTCGCCCGCCATCAGCGTCATTTCGCGGGACACGCCGACATCAAAACTATCACTCGATCTTGGGTCGAAGGCAACGGGCGAGCCATCGGTGCGTTGCACGGAAAGCGTCTTCCCTTCCTTGGCGATCACCTTCACTGCCTCGTGCTTGGCGAAAGGTCCCACGGCCCGGTGGAACATGAGAACGTCGCCCGGCTGATAGGTTTCGACCTGGCTGCGCAATTCCCGTGTAAGTTGAAGCGACGAAAGCGTGGTACATGAAACTTCCTCACCGTGCAGCGCGTTGGTTTCCTTAAGGCGCTGGCGTACCTCTCGCGTGAAAGCATGAACTTCCGACCAGACCGGAGAGATGGCGACGCGGGATGTACCAGCCGTGACCTGTGCGGTATAGGCCTCCGCAGCTTTTTCCAGCAGAGCGCGGAAATCTTTGTCCTCGTGGACGGCCCCGAGCCGATCCAATTGGCCGAACGCCTGATAGGCCTCGCCTTGAGCCAAGAGAGCGACGGCCTTGCGATACTCGGGATCTTGCTGGCGACGAATCTGCATCAGGCCGGCCACGGGCACCTGAGAGAACTTTTGCAGTGCGCGGAGCGCATCCCCGGCCTCGACCGAGGCGTGTTGTTTGATGTCACCCACAAGGAGCATTCGACAGCCCTGCTGTTGGGCGACGACGCATAAATCGTGCATTTGCTTTGTGGAGATCATCCCGGCCTCATCGACGATCAGGACGCGACCTTTGAGACGTTGCTGAAGATCGGCGTTCACCAAGAGCTGTTGAAGCGTCTCCGCTTGAGCAGTCAATTCCTGGCGGAGAACATCGGTTGCGCCCGAGGACGGAGCGCAGGCGAAAACGAGGGAGCCTTGCGCCTCGATTCCCTTGATGATGGCCCGCAGCGAAGTCGTTTTGCCCGTTCCAGCATCACCCTGAAGGATAGATAGCCGGTCCTTCGAGGCTAAAATGGATTGGACGGCAGCCCGTTGGTCATCACCGAGAGACGTTTGGAGATTGGAAGCGTTCCCCAGCGCCGCGAATTGGTCGCGGCCCTGAAAAGCCCAGGAGACGTATGCCATTTCCATGTGTTTTGCCTGTTTCGAGGTGACTTGGTTTTCGTGGCGTAAAAGTGTGCCGCTCTCTATTTTCAGGCTTATTTCGTGGCGTAGCTGTTCGAGTGAGACGCGCCCGCGACCAGCGATTAACGCTTCCCGCAGAAGCAGACGTTCATCCACTACAGACGTCCGCTCGAAGTGATGTTCCGAGGCCGAAGTCACGGCCTCTCCCTTCGATATAAGCTCCATCCTCCTTATGCCCTTGGCCTGAGCGATCACCTTTTCCATGGATGGCAGGTGCTTCCGGCTCTCCTCACGCCAATTGGTCCTGAGCATGTCGGCATCGACGTGCTTCTTGCCCGCACGGGTGCGAACGGCAATCGACTGAAGACGGTCTTGATTGCGGGTCTTTTCTGCTATCGCAACGCGCTCGATTTCCCCGCGGCGTTTGCTGAACATTTCGCGACATTCAGGCGGAAAACCATGGATGTTGAATCCGATGGAGCGGCTCCGTTCCAGGACGTAACCGGCCTCGATCATTTTTTCGGCCAGTTTGTTGTAACTGACTTCCCGGAAGAACGATTCGTAACGGTAATAACCAGAGGGTTGAATGCCCTTCCACCGCTTTTCCACCCCGTCATAGGTGGCGTTCATGATGCAGACATGGGTATGAAGTTGAGGATCAAGTGCGCGGCTAGTATCATGTGTGACGACGCCCGCGATCATGTTGGCCGTGATTCTGTCATTTTGAGCGCCACGCTTCCGAACCCGCGTTGCCGTGACTTGTTCAATTTCGCTGAGCGTTTCTTTAACGGCGTCTTTCCACCAGCCCTCAATCCGCTTATCTCCACCAACGAGAAATGCGACAGAGACATCCTTCGGAACGGAAATCTGCCCAAAATAGCAAACCCGGCGTTTGGCACCTTTGTCGCGCATAGTCAGCTTTTCATTGGTGATTGGATGCTTTCCAGCGCAGAGACGGGCAAAATGGGTTTCATTGACGACACCGGAAAGTCCAAGTTTCTTGGCTCCTTCACCATGCCAAGTCATTTCCACCTGCCCCTTTTCCGTCAGATAATCCTGCTTGGCCATGTGGACGGAGAAATACTGCAAGGCCCCGGAAACACGGAGACACGGCTTATCGAAACGCATCATGACCAATAAGACACGAGCCGCCGCACTTTCGTCTTAGGCTACTTTGTAGCCATCTCACAAAAAGCATTATCAAACCAACGCGCTCAGAGGTAAGGTCAGCCAATGCCAGAACCAAAAACAATGCGCGGCATCTGGTGGTTTCCCGAAGCTCCAGACAAGCGTTACGTTGGAGACCTGATTAATGCTCCCGGTCGTTTGCTCAAATTAAAGCTCATAGTTGAGGGCGACCGAAGTCACCTCGAACAAGAACATCCGGTTATTTTTGGAATAGGCGATGGTGGGGCCGACCTGACTCTCCACCGCCTTTCTCCCAATGGATTTTCATCCAACATGCGATTTAGTGAGATGGACTTTTCCGCAGGCAAACTGTGGGAAGGAGCCCATTTGCCCGATCCAACAAAAACGCTTTTTAAGGAGGTACAGTTTCACGTCCAATACCTCCGGGAGTGGTTCGGCATAACAGGCTTCAAACCTCCTACCCATAAGAAGGGCGCGATTACTCTCAAATATTCTCGACCCAAGAGTAGAACCTTCTCCTTGTCGTCTGGCTGGGAAGTGTCTTTCAACCCTGAAACAAGAAGCTCCCATGGAGAGGGTCAACAGAGCATCAATGAGGACGTTCAGTGGATAATTAAGCGCAACACTACGTTCACTTTTGAAGAGGCATTGTCTGTAACTAATGCGCTTCAACGGCTCATTCACTTCGCGTGCCTAAAGCGCATCAAGCCAACCAAGGCCCTTGCTGAGCAGGGAGGGGATTTAGGAGAAACCGATGACCCTAGTTTTCCAAACTTAATTTCCGTGTCAGGAGCGTTTTGCTACCCCGAATCTGAGAAAAATCTTACTTCCCATGATTTTATCTATTCGTTTGGCAATTTGGAGAGTCGTTTTCCCGCTCTATTTCAGTCTTGGCTGAGATTTTGCGATAAATTCCGTGAGTCTCTTTCCTGCTACGACAACACGGTGTATTTCGATCTCAATCCGTCATTAGAATTGGTCGCTCTCACCCAGGCTCTTGAGTCATATCATGCGGAAAAGGTAGGCGGCCGAAAAAGGATTCACTTTCAAAAGCGTATTCTAAGCCTACTTCGTAAACATCATAAAAAGGCTCCGTGGGCGTTCAAAAAACCTCTTACAAAGCTGTCACTCGTCATTCGCGACAATCGAAACTTTTACACCCATCACGATCCTGAAAACAAGAAGGCCGGAAGGGTGAAGAGTGGAACAGACCTGGCATGGCTTAACGAATCTTTAACGGTATTGATGCGCTTATGTGTCCTATCTGAATTAGGGATTACGTCGGACAACGGCAATGTCCTGCGTAGACATTTTCCAGAGCGCATTGTGAGTACAGGTTAAATTTGTTGGTCATTTTCGGAATCCATAGGGTGAGCGACATATCTGAGTTCAAGGTATTGAAGGCAGGACACGCTACCCCTAAAGTTTTTAGGCAGAAAGTGGCCTGCAGTGACATAAGATGACATGCGGTGGCATTCGCACCCGCACGCTTACGCGCGTTAGCGACAAGTCCTCATCAGCCGTAAAGGCACTGCGGGCATGCAACGGCTTGCGTCAACGCTTCTCAAAGCACAACCCCACTCCCCAAGCCCTGTTGAGCGGGTTGAAACGCTCGTTACCTCTACCTTGGTCAGGCGCCGTTCAGCCGATTTGTGGGACTAATGGCCAGTTGTGAAAATGGCTACAAAGTAGCCTAAGACGGATCCGGGTTGTTGCGTGTCATACAGACATGAGTCAAAGTCTGACCAGTTCTGATCGCCAGCTTGAGCACACACTCAGTCAGGCCATGCAGCAATTTCAGCCAGCAGCTAAACAAACTGCCATACTGGAACGTTTCAAAGCCATCGTCCTCGGATTGAAGGCGAAAGGCGCGACGTGTCTGGAAATCAAAACCTTCCTCGACCAGCACGGAGTGCGTGTCGCTGAAAGCGCCATTTTTCGTTTCTGTCGTAAGCACCAGGTCGAAGTAGCCCGCATGCGCAACAACGGGGCCGCCGAAGCTGCGGCTACATCCGAGCAGTCCATCGTCCCCGGTTCCGGCAGCACAGCCGTTTCAACCAACCCTAACCCCTCGACCCCACAGGCTCCCAAGATGCGGAGCCTGCGCGGGTCAGTCTAAATTATGCAAAACCTCGACACATCCCCTCACAACAAACGCATCGTCTTTGTCACCGGCGACAAAGGCGGCGTCGGCAAGAGCTTTACCTCTCGTGCCATCGTTCAGTATTACCTCGACCTCAACCAACCGTTCCGGGCCTTCGACATCGATCCGGTCAATCCGAACTTGGAACAGTTTTATCCCGAAATCACCACTCAGCTCGATATTCAGAAACCGGGTGCCTTGGATCAAATTCGCAACGAGATCGAAACGCAGCCGCTTTTGCTCGTTGATTGTGCAGCCCGTTCCCTATGGGAGCTGGACGCATGGTTTAAAGACCTTGGCTTGATCCAGGAGCGCGGCCAATTGCGCCTTTCATTCACCTTCGTCTTTGTCATCACTCCAGACAAAAGCTGCACGGTAATTATGAACGATACCCTCCAACGATTCGGCAAGGAGGCTGACTATCTCGTGGTCAAAAACTACGGCAAGGGAAAGAACTTTTCCATTTACGAGGAATCCAAGCTTCGCACTTCCCTGCTGAAGCAATATCAGGGACAGGAGATCGCCTTACCATCTCTCCTCGAACGCACGGTGGTTCACCTTGATTCCCACGACATCGGCTTTGGTGATGCCATGAAGCATCCCGACGTGACGGTGGCCGACCGTTCCAGAGTACGCGGATTCTTGGAACAGAGTTACGCACAGCTCAACGCCGTTAAAAGCCTTCTAATCCCCTAACCTATGACTGAACAAATCGAACTCAGACCACCCGAGCAAGTCTTCAATGGTGACGATTTACCGGATGATTTAAAATGGCTAATGACGGCCTTCAATCTCCCCAAAAGTGACCCAGCAGTGGTCCTCATGGCATGGCATTGGAAGCGCACCGCAAACACCCACGACATTATTAAGGTGGGGCAGATGGAACTGATAGCCGCACTAGAAAGCCGGATCAACAAAGTCAAAGGCTTTGCCGAGACGATCCAACAGGTGGATGCCAACCTCAGCAATGTGAACCACGCACTGGCCCAGGAGCACTTGGGCCTAAAAAACAAAATCGAAACGGAATTGAAACAGCCACTTGCCGAAAGCCTAGGAAACGCTGTTCAGCTTGCAGCAACACTTGAAACCCTCCTGAAGACGGTTCAGACGAGCGGGGCAGAATATAACCGCAAACGATGGAGAGCAGCCTATTGGTCAGGCTGGGCTTCCGGTGTTCTTATCATGGGGTGCCTATGCTGGCTTTTATTTGCGCATTAGGTTGCGGGGCTCTCACGTTCGCTGCGACTTGGCTCACCCATTCGTTCAACCCGGCGACTGTGCTGTTTGGCTTTAGTGCCGGATGGTTCGTTTATCAAGGCTTTTTGCCCGATAAAAAGAAAGTGGATTACGTTCTGGAATTGGGAGGAGTTCGATGGAATGAAGAAGACTTTTGTCGTGGTTGGGAAATCGATGGACGAACCGGTTCCGGCAAAACAGCCAGCGCGGTTGTCCCGATTATCCATGCCTTGAAAAAGAACCGACCCGAAATCGGCATTCTGGCCCTCGACACGAAAGGAGACCTGAGCGAACCGCTCACCGCTATCGCAAGAGACCTCCATTGTACGCAGGACTTAGTCCAAATCGAAGTCAGGCCAGATGATGCGCCTCTCGACTGGAAGCCTCCCTACACCATGAATTTTCTTGCCGATGATTCCATTCCGTTTTCAACCTACGCGAAAATCCTTGTCGATGTTGCGACGGCGGCTGGGCAGAAGGGAGGTCAGGCTTTTTTCAAGAATGCGGCCCAATCAGCCATTCAAAATGGCTTTACGGCTTTACGGGTCTTGCGGCATTGCGTCACCATCGACAATTGCTGCAACATCATCAACGATCTTACCCAACTAAAAAGCATTACTGAGCAATTGGTTCAACTGGCAAAGGCTCAGCCTCAGCATCAGGAATTGACCGATTATTTTGTGGAGTTGCAAAAGCAGCCACCTGAACAGTTGAGCGGTATTCGCTCAACCGTGTTCAACTATCTCCAACCATTCACCGCGCCGGACATAGCCGAAGTGTTTTGCCCGATGGACCCGACATTCACCCTAAATGAAATCGACCAGGGTAAATTGATCAGCGTCAAAATCCCGCAGAAATACCAGGTCGAGAAGAAGTACGTCAGCCTACTCTTGAAGGTCCTGTTCTACCTCCATGCGCTAAGACGGTACGATCTGACCGCAGCGGATAGACGAAAGAAAAACCTAATCGTTATGGTCCTTGATGAAGCACAAGAAACAGTCCTCGTGAGTGAGGACGGAATCTCCGATTTCAATGTCGTGGACAAAATTCGCGGCGCACGAGCCACGACGATTAACTCAACGCAATCTCCAACCTCGTATATTCCACCGATGGGCTCTCGCGAGAAGGCTGATGTTTTTCTCCTAAATCTGGGCAACAAGATCTATTTTGCCGCCGCCGACAAACAAGCCTCAGAAATGATCGCTGATTCGATTGGCAAGCATACAATCAAGAAGCGCACTTATGGCCGATCCATGGGTAAGAGCAACACGAGTTGGACCGAACAAGATGAACATTGGATCAAACCTCATGCCTTGCGATCCTTGCCTAAGCACAGAGCTGTCTTGAAGCACTGCGAACGATCTTTCAAGAACGTGGTCTTGCATCCATTGCCATTTACGAAGCCAGCCCATGAAAATACTTCTAAAACATAAGAGACCTAGCGAATTCGGCTTCAAAGACAGCCTCGTGAACTTCCTTGCCCCCAAGGCATAAGGCCACTAAAACTTACGCCAACATTAACAACCGTCTGCAAAACGAGGATCAAATGGCACAAGACACCGACAAGATCAGTTTAGTTCTGACAGGGCAAGCGATCGCTTCGCTGCGAGAGTCCGATTTTGATACTTGCAGCGCTGTTGGCGAAATAATTGACAATTCACTGCAAGCCGGTGCCTCCGAAATTAATTTATCGGTCAAAGAAATGGAGCTACCAAATCGAGGACGCCGCAAAAGCGTTACAACGATTGTTGAGTCAGCCTGCGGCGACGATGGATGTGGCATGGATGCCGAAGTCCTTCATCGATGTCTCCAACTTGGCTACTCCACCCGCTACAATAAGCGGGACGGCATTGGCAGATTCGGCGTTGGGATGACGCTCGCGGCAATTAATCAATGCCAATCAGTTCAAATTTATTCGAAAACCGAGAAAGCCAAAAATTGGCTCTTCACCGGAATCGATTTAGAGAAACCAGTCGAAAGCCCATTCATTCCCGAGCCAGTCGCGAAACAGTTACCCGAAGAGTACAAACATCTTGTCGGCAAGAACCAAGGGACGCTGGTAATCTGGTCGAAATTCGATCGCCATACGCAAGAGTTGGAGGAGATAACTCACTGGCTTTGCCGCACCTATCGGAAGTTTATCGCTGCTCAAATTGTGCAAAACGGGGAAGTCGTACCCAATGAGAAGCCTGTTAAAATCACGGTAAACGGCAATCCGCTGGAGCCATGGGATCCTCTGTATGTGATTCCTAACACGGTATTCCCGAAAGGCGAGTTAGCAACACTCGCCGAGCCCATTGAGTTTGAAATAGATGTCCCCCTTGATTCAGGTGTGCTTTTCCAAACATCAAAGATCACCATTCAAATGAGCTTTACCCCGAAGCATTGGCGTCCTGAAGGAGGCGGTGCGTCAGGAAGAAGCGACCTAGCCAAACATCTACGCTTAGAAGAGAACGAAGGTTTTTCGATTCTTCGCGCAGGGAGGGAGGTGTTTTACGACGAAATGCCCCATTTCAAACCCAAGATCAATGCCGACGGGCTTGATCGTTGGTGGAGCGCAGAAATCTCTTTTGAACCATGCTTGGACTCATATTTTGCGGTAAAAAATATCAAGCGAGGAGCCAAATTCGTACCCCAGCTCCGCGAGAAGATTGAAGACAAAATGCTCGATACGATCACCGCGTATCGCCGGGATGTACGCGAATACTGGAACGAGAATAAGCAGAAGCACAATCAGGAAGGTGTGGACGTTTCAACAACCCATACCGAAGCGGAAAAAACTGTTAAGCGGGTCGATCCGACGCCAGTCAAGGCAGGCCGGGAGCTTACGCCAGATCAAAAAGAAGCAGACGTAAAAAAGATTCTTTCCGAGGTAATCAAAAATCACTCTGAGCTTGAAGCATGGCGAGCTAAGATTGAAAATCAACCGACCACTATTGTCGATAACGAGGGCACCCAATGGCGCGGCAGCACATTTTTGGATATTCATCCGCAAGGTGGCCGCACAATTATCGAATATAACATGGGCCACGAGTTCTTTCTCTTCGTGTACGGGGTTATAAAGGAAATTGACCAAACAACCGCTGCCTCAGATCCACAGAAAGTAGTAAACGCAGCAAGAAAGCTTAAGGTCGCAATGGATCTTTTGTTTATGGCATATGCTCAGGCCGAAGGACTCCAGGATCCCAATCATGAACAAAAGGTCGTTGATACCTTGGACTTCCTAAAAAACAACTGGGGAAGCTTTCTCAGACAATTTGTACAGGCTTACGAAACGGCCAACACCGAGCGCTAACATTCAGCACTATGTTGGCAAGTAACCTATCTCTCAAGGAATTGCAATCGGCTCTTCCGATGGAGGAGGTCGAGCAGCTTGGTAAAATTCTTGCTTCGCTGGAACCAGGTCGGCAGGACATTGAACTGGTCACAGATAAACAGTTTCTTGGCAAATTTTACGAGGCGTATGTAGGAGCCGACTTATTAGGTCAACCTGGTCAAAGACGCCGGATCTTCTCTTTTTTACCAGAAACTCGCTTACGGCAGTTGGCCGCACTTCACGGCTTAATCCCAAATCTAACTTATCAAGAGACTTTGGAGCAAGTGAGTGCGCTACCATGGGGACTTAATCCTTCGACTAAAACAACGTTAGAATTCCTTCAATTGCCTTTGGAGTTCATGCCAGAAGAAATTGACGCAGGAACTACGATCGAAACGATCATACCTTACTCTCCAGCTTATCGGAGTTTGTACGACTACCAATCTTCCATCTACTTTCGGGCTTTTGAATCGCTAACCCCTCCCTTCGCCAGACTCCTGATTCAAATGCCTACCGGGGCTGGAAAAACTCGTACTGCGATGGAGGTTGTGTCGGCCTTCTTAAATTTCAAACCTCATGCCCGCATCTTGTGGCTGGCCCATTCTGAAGAACTCTGCGAGCAAGCGGTTCAGAGTTTTCAAGCTGTTTGGAAGCATCTAGGAAAATTCCCTGTCACGCTCATTCGCTGTTGGGGTGGCTTCACACCAACCTTTCCTTCACCAAGCTGCTCTTTAACCGTTGGGGGATTTCCCAAGATAAATCGAATGCGGCAAAAATGCCCTTCCATCCAAGCAGATTTAATTATTGTTGATGAAGCCCACATGGTACTTGCGCCTACTTATGCAGCTTCCGTTAATTGGGCTAAGACTCAGAATACGCGGATACTTGGCCTGTCCGCTACGCCAGGAAGAGGACGCGCGGATGACTTTGGAAATGAGGCTCTCGCCGATTACTTTAACCGCAGAACCATTGGAATCGATTCATCTGGTGTTGGAGTCATCCGCTATCTCCAGGGAAAGGGTGTTTTATCACGTCCCATTCGGGAACCTTTACGGTCTAATATTACCTTCCATTTAACGGCTGCCGAATGGGAGAAACTCGAAGAAGAATTCGATTATCCGACTAGTTTCTTGCGTCGCGTAGCTCAAGATCACGAACGCAATAAATTGATAATCGACCAGCTTTGGAAGTTGGCAGCGGATCAATGTCAGGTTCTTGTTTTCGCCGCAAGTGTTGAACAATCTAAGTTATTTTGCGCTGCGCTACTGTACAAAGGGTTCAAAGCCGCACATATCGACGGAGACACTTCAAAGGAGAACAGACGTGCTTCGATTGCAAAGTTCAGAAGGGGAGAAATCAATTTTTTATGCAACTACGGAGTCTTAGCTACCGGATTTGATTCGCCCAATACGGATGTTGTTTTTATTACCCGCCCAACAAAATCAATCGTGTTATATAGCCAGATGATTGGACGGGGAATGCGGGGGCCTGCTGTTGGCGGTACCAGCTCCTTTCGACTCGTGGACGTAATTGACAACGTCGTAGACTATTCGAGCGATTTCGATGATGTTTACGAATACTTTGCTGAATACTGGGCCGCGTAATGTGGACAAGAGATTTAGCGGGGCATTTCTCTCGCTTCTGTGGTGGCGCACAAAACACGCTCCACATTATTTGTCCTTTCATCAGGGTAGAAGCTCTGAAGTCCATCTTAGACGAATGCAAAACTCGAGAAATTGCGGTTATAACAACTTGGAATCCCGCTGATATCGCAGAAGGGTATTCTGATCTATCGATCTACCCTTGGTTGAGGCAGCGAGGCGCTTTCCTTTACGTGAACAGTCGCTTGCACGCCAAGGTTATCGTCCGCGATTATACCAGCGGGATTTTAAGCACCGCAAATATCACCGGGAAGGCCCTGGGACTGGTGAAAAATTCTAACATCGAAGCTGCCGTCGAACTCGCTAAATTCACCGAGCAGGACCAGCTCTGGTTACACCAAACGCTTTGTCAGTCGGTTTTGGTGCAGGATTCTTATCATCGTGAACTGGAAGCTTTTATGGGCAGTATGCCCGCACCGCAGAAACCCGAAGCAAGCGACGGGTTCGACGATCGCAAATTTGGGGCGCAAGCTCCATTCCTACTATCCAATCTTCCTCAATGCGTTTCTCCGTCGTCGCTACTTTCTCAAGTGCTAGCCTTGCAGGGGGGACGCCCGCCAACGGATCCAATCGAATTGCAATGCGTGCTCCACGATATGGCACTATTTGATTTGAAATTGGAGGACTCGCCCGATCAAACCGCCCACACCCTCACAAAGGCTTTTTCAGCGCATCCCTTTATCTTTGCTTTAAAGGAATTCATCGCAGAAAGACGCTTTTTTGGTGAGGTAAAAGAGTGGTTACAATCAACCTGCACAAATGTTCCCATTCCCAGGCGAAAAGATCTAACTGTCCATGTTCAAATACTGCTGGAATGGCTTGCTACACTAGAGCCAACCCGATTCGCGGTGACGAGACCTAACTACTCTCAATGTATCGAGAGAATTCACAATAAGTGAACTTTTGGTTTCAGAGATAGGGTTTCGCTTATGCCTTATGGTGCGCACCCTATCGGTTCAATCTTTTAGCGGTATCAGGCTTAACAAACTTTCCACCGAATTAATTTCTCTGCGATTAGCCAAGGAAGAGATACCCCGATGTAAATGAAGCCTAAAGTACGTTCCAATATCTGTGCCTTTACTATTTCTCAATCGGAATCGGTACACAAGTAAGCCCTGAATTATCTCACCGTAATTTCCTGAGAAGGTTTTCCAAGTCATTTCTAAATTACTGTCCGCAGGAATTTTTACCACTGTCGGTTCGGTAGAATCGGCTAACGAAAACAATACGGCCCATCTACAAAGTATATTCCATTGGTCGATGCCTGTTAAGCGTTTCAGTTTGGTCAACTGATCTTTAGCTGTTTGGGAAAGATGGATGCTTTCAACAGAAGGTTTCATTTTGTAATCGGAAAGTATTTTTCATGAATCGATGACGAACCCAATGCATCCGAATATTCTATGAGGTATGTTTTAGAAATTCGCGGTAGGAGCGCCTTTCGGTATGCGCCATTAATCTCCTCATCAGTGGATAGAAGAATTACTTGGTGAGATGCGTTGGGGAAATAGCGCTCGACCAGATTTATGCGATGCTTGGAATCGAGTCGCCCCAGTGGCGTGTCGATTATGGTTGGAAGCGTTCGACCGGACGCTTTTCCTAGCCCCCAAAGCAAGGATACGGCGAGGAGTTGACGCTCTCCGGCCGACAGCCTTTCAGCGGCAATGATTTCGTTGGAGGAACCTCGCAAAGATAACTCCAATGTTACCGGATCAATTTTTACTCCCCCAATCAACGATGGTTTTTGTAAAAGGAGCTTGAAACTCTCTAGGATGAACATTTCGATTCGTTCGATATGCTTCAAAAGAATTCGTCGCTTAAACTGATCTAATGTCAGTTTCACCTTGCTGCTATGCACCAAAATCCGGTCCTGATCGCGCACCGCCCATTCCGATCTCAGCGCTTTTTCCCTGAGATTACGAACAATGGATACTTGACGCTCTAGCTCCGTGCTTAGCGACTTATGCTTGGCCCCTTTTTGTTCAAGAATACCTTCTGTTCGTCCCAGTTCCTTTCGCTTTTCGACCAATTTTGTTGTTAGTTCAGCAAGCGAATCTTCCGAGGGAGCGGAAGCGAGTTTCTTTTCGATCAGAGATGCCTTTTCAACTGCATTGTTGTATTCACGGAGAAGGTCCTTAATATTTTGATTCGCTTTAGGCAAATTGCGCACAAGTGATTTAAGCTCTTCACTCCCATTGCGAGACATCGACAGATACGATTCTATCCTCGAATTGGACTGACGATCATCTCGGTCGGACCTAAGAAGTCTCGCTACCTCTTTCACAATCACGGGCGCAAGTTTGGCCTTACTGAATACACTCACAACCTCAGCATCTCGCTTCTCTAAAATCGAATTTAGCAACTTGCTTTCATCTGCTTTCCGCTCAAGGTCGCTTTGCTTCTCAATTTCAGCAAGAAGGGGTCTTATGAGTAAAAAAGGAGCCGTTCCCGAAGCTATATCTTTAAGGTTTGCCTTTATGTGTTCGACGGAAGCCTGGGCGATAGCCTGTTGACTAAGTAACTCATTACGCTCATTTGCAAGGGTGCCTCCTCTCGACTGATAATCTGCCTCCAACTCGGAAACCTCCTTTAGCAAATAATCCGAGCGAGATTGAGTGCTGGCAAGCTCTTGGGCTGATGATGCATGGAGTGAAGATAGCTCGTCTAAATCCGCTTGTGCCCGCATTATTTTAGCGGCCACTTCGTCGCCTGAGCGGCTAGGGTTTTTCTTTTCGAGGGTTGTTAAGTCGGCGGACAATCGGTCGATGATGTCTAGTCCAAGCAGGGAATTTATCCCGGTGTTTAAGATTCTTGGAGCGTTTTTAGGATCCGCGAGTTGTTCAATCTTTTCACCGTCGAAGAAGAAGAGTTGAGATACGCCGTTAGGTACGAGGCCCTCGACATGATCGGACCAGGAATCTGCTAGGAAGGCTTCTTCTTTGCCATTTAGCCAAACTCTAATCTGCTCTTTGGGGTTAGTACGCTCACCATCCCAGGAGCGATGTATGCGATAATGACTGACAGCCCCACCAGTCGCGTGAGAAAAAGAAAGCTCAACGAAGGTCGGTTCAGAGGGTTGAGAATTACGATGCCGGCAACTCGAAAGATATTGATCGTATGCTTGGGAGCCTCGGTTAGAGCAATTCGCACTTTTACCGTACAGAACCAATTGAATCGCATCTAAAAACGTAGTCTTTCCTCGTCCGTTCAAACCTCCAATGAGCACGATTGGCTTATCTGGCTCGCTTGTGAGAATAATGCTCTGGAGACCTGCATAAACTCCAAAGTTTTGAATAGTAAGCTCGTTCAGGATCATGGTCGGCGAACTCTCACGTTAGGAAATGGGTGTTTCAACGTGCAGCGCGCTTTTCATTTCATCTGCCTTCTGTCCAGCTCGCACTAATGCTTCTTCAGGATTGTCGTAAAAACTCCTTTTGAAAGCGTCTTCCATTTCTTCAAAAAGTCCCACCCGGCGAGCCATTGTCCGATAGCGGCGCTCTATATCAATAAGTTCACGAATCATCTCAAAATGGAGTTTGTCTTCACCGCACAAGTCGCGAAGAATTTTTATTTCATCGGCGCCCATTACGATATTGTCGTCCAAGTTCGGACCTGGGTAAGGAACGCCCATGCATTCGGCGTAAATACCGGGCAGATTATCTTCAATCTCATGCTTTTCGATGACCCAGAGGCGTCGGATTTCTTGCAATTCCGCCAGGGTGATAAGTTCGAGTGATCGAACATTTTTGGGCCCGTTTTTGCGGATCCAACTTTGTGCTTGTAGCAATTTCCTTAACCATTTTTCTCGAGCCTCTTGGGTGTAAGGGCCAGGAATAACCTTACCCTGCGCCATTAATTGGACTGAGCCATTCATCCGTCGAAAATCGCGAAGTGGTCGATCATCAGGAACATCAAGTTCATTGCGCAATTGAAGTAAGGGCATCATCCATTCCTTTTCACCGTCGTTTTGGATCATTGCCGACATTGATTTGTCTTTTTCCACCAAGGTACATACCCAGCACCCAAACCTACTGTCTCCGCAACTTGGTGAGCTAGAGTCAACAACCAGAGGGCATTCACCATCCGCTGAAGCTCCTTGATACATGGTCAGGAGTTCTTTGTTGTTGTATCCCCAAGGATTCTTAATTTGCATCAAAAACATCCACACATCGTCGTTAGTCCAATCCTCGACCGGTGTGTAAACGAGTGTTCCGGGGAGAGACGCATTAGGGCTAAGCCGCTCACGAATTCTTCCAGCTTCAAGGGCCGTCATGCTACGTGAACGTGCCTGGCTCTCGGCCTTCCTTGTTCCAAGAACTAGAATTGCCTCACCGCTGGTTTGAACCACATTTTGAATGAAACGATTTGAGGGTCGGATTTTCAATCGTTCGGTGCACCATCTAAATTTGGGCCGAGGGGCAGGATAGCCTTTTCCAATTAGATTTACCCAAAAGGAGTCTTCGGTTGCCGGCGTCAGTCGATTGGGACTAATCGGGATTTGCTGGGAGATTGCAGCGGACTTCATCACTTCTAAAGAGTGTGTAACCCAGGAAGCAACGACAGGATTTTCTACCAAGGTATCCGTACTGATGACGTGAACTGTTTTATTTCTTTTGTTCGGAGGTAGATCGGCAATTGCGAGCCAGATAAGCTGTAATACCGCGGTAGAATCTTTTCCTCCGCTATAACCGACTACCCAAGGAATGGAGTCGGCCAGGTATAATTCCTGAATTTCTGCTTTTATGTTAGCGAAAATAGAGTTGAGTCCGTTTTCCCGGAAGGCGGATGTAGTCTTAGTCATGCTTGCTCCTGCTGAACGCTTCTTCAATCCGAAGTTCATTTTCATCCAAATCGATTCCTAAAGCCTTTTTGATTACGTTGGTCGTCAAAATTACATTCGAAGTCGCCTTAGTCACTTTTCCGCCAATTAGCGCTCTTCCCTCCCATAATTTAGCGTTGCGACGAGACCAGTCGATTTCTTCCAAATTTCGAAGCCGACTTTTCCAACCACTCGAACCATTTTTCAGCAAGCAATTGCCTGCACAACCAAGCGCCTGCAGAGCAATTCCATGAGAATGAATATAACCCTCGCGAACCTCGCTGGCTGCCAATTTTCCATCACGAATCTGTGACCACGCAGGAAAATGCTTTGCCACTGCTTCCCAGAAATCACGCGCAACATCGGCATCATCCTCGAGAACGCCTGTCGCAATTCCCTCAACCAGTACGGCTGTTGCGGTATAAAATGCGCTTAAAGTAAAGAGCTTGCTTGAACGAAGCGCTAACGAATTTTTAGCCATTTCGACAATTTCGCGAAAAACTTCGGACTTCATCACCACGAGTTTTGCCAGCTTGCCTTTCGCATCACGATGATCGTACAAGACTCCAAGTGATCGGCTTGGACGAATGGCGTAGCGATTCAAATCCGCAAACATCTGTTGGCTCCGCGCCAATCCCAAATCTAAAAAGAAAACGACAGCGATCGTCTCGCTTGCCATTTCGGGCTTTTGTTCCAGCGCAGTCAAAATTGCAGCTCGTCTGTGTTGACCATCGTTGATAATGAATTTTGCATCCATGGGGACTCGCAACATTCCGAGGCGGCTGTTTTTCCCCGATTCATCCAGTGGCTCAAAACTGACGTGCGAATCGATGGAAGCGGTGATCGCTGAAAAAATGTAATCCTTGGGGTTATCCAGCATGTAACTGGCAATCTCGGGAATGCGTCCGCGATTTAAACCCCGTTGAGCCCGAAGTTCGGGAGGAAGTTCTTGTTCGTCAAAAATGGAAATCTGCTTCAACATCCGAAGGCTCCACATCGAAACGTAGTATTCTCGGCCCGCTTGGATGCCGCGAATAACTGGAAAGTTGAGGGTGGAGAGTGTTTCCATTGAAAGCAAAATGTTTGGATGTATGCTTGTACGTGTTTGGGATTTGTCAAACGAAAAACCCCATACTTAAGCCTGATGACCTTACCCGTCTACCTCGATTGCAACGCCACAACTCCGATGGAGGAAGACGTTTGGAAAATCGTCCGCTACTTCTTTGAAGTTGAATACGGTAACGACGGTAGTAGGACCCATGAGTTCGGAACCCGGGCAAAACAGGCTGTTCAGCGAGCTCGCGAGCAAGTTTCCCTCACTCTTTCTTGCCAGCGTGATGAGATAATTTTCACGAGCGGAGCGACCGAATCTAATAATCTCGCGTTGCTCGGTTTGGCGCAAGCAGCGACACGATCAGGAAGGATGCACATCGTGAGCACAGCAATTGAGCATAAGGCGGTGCTTGAGCCTCTGGAGCATTTGGGCACGCGAGGCTTTGAAATAACCCTAATACCCCCCTGCTCGACGGGACGGGTAAATGCTCAAGCAATCAGGGAAGCAATGCGTCCTGACACATTTGCCGTGTCAGTCATGCACGCAAATAATGAAACAGGTATCGTTCAACCACTCGACGAGATATGCGAAGTGCTTAGAGATCACAGCGCATATCTGCACGTCGATGCTGCCCAGACATTCGGCAAGCTTATTGAGCCGCTACAGAACGCGCGGATAGATTTAATCAGTCTAAGTGGACATAAAATTTACGGTCCCAAAGGCATTGGCGCCCTAGCCACTCGCCGAAGAGGATACGAGAAAGTTCCCCTTTCCCCGCTCATATTTGGCGGCGGTCAGGAGCGAAACCTTCGACCAGGCACTTTGCCCGTGCCCTTGGTCGTCGGCTTGGGCGTAGCGTCAGAAATTGCACTTAAATCGCACAAGAAAAGGACCTCCGATTGCATAAAATTTGGGAACCGCCTCGAACAGGCACTACTCCCACTGGGCGCTCGAAGGCATGGCAGCAAGGAGTATTGCCTGCCTCATGTCATCAATCTTTCATTTCCTGGAATCGATTCAGAGGCGTTGATCGTCGCCCTAAAGTCGTTGGTTGCCATTTCCAACGGGTCCGCCTGCACATCGGCCAGCTATAAGCCTAGTCATGTGTTGGAAGCAATGGGATTGGCGCCAGACGACATCTCGGGAGCAATTCGGCTTTCTTGGTGCCACATGACACCAGACGTTGACTGGTCGCAGGTAATCACTCGAATCCATCAACTTCTTCCTGACAATTAATCCCAAAAGCAATCGACCTTGAAGTCCCCAAAATGAATCGCTTGTTAGTGAGCAAGCGACCATTCTTCAAAGCAGCAACTAGCTAACTAATCGCATTATGAAAGCCGTACCCGTGAAAAAACTCCCATCCAAAAGAATCAGCGTTCTTGCCATTCAAATTACCGACAAGAACGACACCACCTTTTACGTCACGGCCATTCCTGCAAAAACACTGTTTTCTTGCAGCTACATTTCGCGTGCAGATGAAGACCCCATCAAGGGCTACCAAAGGCTTCTCAATAAAAGTCGCACCAAACAGATCGCCGACTATTTAAATCAAGGGCAATTAATTCCGGGGGCAATAATTCTTAGTACTCAACCAGCAGCTAAATTAGAGTATGACAGCAAGACTCACCATCTTCACTTTACTATTTCGCCCAAAAGCTTCCTCGTTATCGATGGACAACATCGCCTATTTGGCGCTTCGGAAGCAAACAACACCATCACCCTTCCCGTTTCAATCCTCTGTGGTCTAACGCAAGAGTTGGAAGTTCAATATTTTAACGACATTAATGGCGAGCAGCGAGGTGTTCCACGTACTTTACAGCTTGAAATCGAAAAGTTTTTGGTAGCTGCCGAATCGAACGATCAAATTCGCATAAAGCTGTTTCACGCCTTAAATGAACGACCTGATTCTCCCTTACTCGGAAGAATGTCAGCGACGAAAAGTGTTCAGGGCAAGCTCACGCATGTGCCTTTTAAGGCCGCAATAGACCCACTTCTTGATGAACCCATAATGAAGCGTTTAGATTTCGATCAAAAAGTTCAGCTTTTATTAAATTTTCTCAAAGCGGTTGAAGCCATATTGGTTGAATCCACGGGTGATTCTAAGAAACTGTCTAACGCCGCCTTTTTCCAAGCCCTTTTTATTGCTTTCAAAGGGATCACACAGGTAGTGGTAGAGCGCTATCAGAATTACAAAGAAGAATCCTTCAAGAGCATTCTGACCCCCTTAGAAAACATCGACTGGAGTGTCCACTCAGGTACGAACCGCGCGTCTATCCAAGCACTCTCAAAACACATTTTGGATCTCGTTTCAGCAGGCGGTAAGGTCTCCAATGAGCTTCTCTAACACCCGAGATACCTACCTCTTTTCGAGGAAAGTAGGCACCTCGTTACAGGACCTTAAAGTTGTCCAAGCAGACGAGGAGAAACCGGAAAGACTGCATAGCCTAAGAGAACGTCTCCTGTCCGGCCAGTCGGTCGGAGTTACAATCCTTTCCCCGACACGATTTAAAGTGGAAATTAGTGTTCAGGCTTACAGTCAATCGCTTCATAAAGACCTGTATTTTGGGCTATGCCGCATCGGTCGATTAAGGGAATCAGTATCCAATTTACGATCCTCCAAAAGTGCCTCCGCTTGGCAAATAACGACTTCCTACTACGCCGCGTTTTTTGCAGCTACCGAGTTGTTGCGGACTACGGGGGTTTACATCTCATATTTTGATAGTCCGGCCGCGGCTAGCGTTTCAAGTCATGCTACTGGAAGTGCCGTTTTGGAAGGAGGTACATTTGAAGGCGTTGCCAAGTGGGACGAGGTGAATGGGGTGATTCAAATGGAATACTCGAAACGAAATATCAGGCATCATGATTTTACTTGGCAAAAGTGTGTAGCCCTCGCAAAGGGAATTGCGTCTAGCGCGAAGCCCTCCCAGAGGGCCTTCGTCGAGTTGTTCCTGAAACTTGCTGGTGGTCCACAATCGGCATGGGGTTATCCATCGAGCACTCGAAATAAATGGAATTATGCAGATGCGGACCTGTTCGTAGGACGCGGAGAGCATTTCGCTGCTCAATTTCGCAAGATTAGCGCTAACGACTCGACTGCGATTAACTGGGGTAAGGAAGGACATCTGACGGGAGATGAATCCGCAGTCTCCGCAGTAGCTTTTGTTAATTCATTTTTAAGCCAAGTGCTTTCGGATGTTTCTAAGATTGTATTTGCCAACACCAAAATTAAGCCGGAAACACTTATTGGACTTAGGTAGAAGTAAACCAGCGCCTTCTTTATTCTTTAAGCTCCAACAAATTCCCACATACAAAATCTTGCAGATATCGGTCGACCGTGCTCCGCATTGGTCTTGCTCCTAAAGTCCGATGATAGCCTTCTCGGACCAGTTCTTCGATGGTTGCAGCGTCAACTTCGATGACGAATCCCAGTTTACTGAGCCTCGTTCTTTCGCGCTCGACCATCTGTTCACAAATATCGCGCTGAATCGCGAAGGGAAGGCGATTGAAAACCAGTTTCTCACTAATACGCGCGACTAATTCCGGGCGCAGAACCTGATCCACTCGCCGCAAAACCGTGCGCTCAATCGTGGCAAACGCTGAACTTTCCATCCGCATCGCTTCCGCCGCACCTATGTTGGACGTGAAGATGATGTAGTAATCGTTCAGGCTTTTGGTTTCGCCGTTGGCCAGCGTGATCCGGCCTGCATCCAGAATTTGCAAAAACAAATCCAGCACCAGCGGGTGCGCCTTTTCCATTTCATCAAACAGCAGGGTGCCGCGATCGTGCTTCGCCAAAGCGCGGCCCAGCATACCCGTTTCAGAAACGGAATTACCCAGGAGCAGACCCACCGAAGATTGATTCTGAAACTCCGACATATCGAATCGGTGGAGATGATCTTCACCGAAGAGATAGTTGGTGAAGCAGATTGTGATTTCAGTCTTGCCCACGCCCGTAGGTCCGACGAAGAGGAACGATCCTTTTGGGCGACTGGGGTGCGCCAGGCCCAATTCGCCTCGCTTGAGCACCGAGGTAATTTTGGGAATGACGTGGTCTTGTCCCTTGATGTTGGATTTAAGGTGATGCTCCAGATGACGGAGCTTGGTGATAAAATCAGATGAGAAAGTATTCATAATGGGCGGACTGTACGGCCAAAAAATGCCCATTTCCAAAGCCTAAAATCGTACAGTTCCACTTTGTCTTACTACACCCTGTAACAGCTACATACAGCTTAACGGAGAGTCGCTCGCTCATGGCTTAATCATGCCATGACAACTTCACTCCCTTCACTGGTTGCCAGCGTGTCTGGCAAATCACTCGTCGGTCTCACCATTCTCGCCCAGGCCACCGGCGGCGACTCCACCGCCCAACTGAAGCAAGGCTTCAGCACGGCTATGGGAATCCTCTTCATGTTCGGATTCTTTTGGGGCGTCATCAAAATCTGGTCCGGCGCAAATGCCATCAGCAAAGGCGATGCAGACGGCAAGATGGGCATCGTCGCCGGGATCATCATCGCCGGGGCTGCCGCCATCATGGGCGCTCTCTTCGCGATCTTCAATTTGAGCGGGGCGACTCTCACGCCCTCGTTCTAGTCCCTGTGGCACCGTCCTGAGCTTTTACCGCCATAACCATGAACGAACTACGACTATCTGACACCAACGCTGCGGATGATTCCGCCGGATCGGTATGGGGCCTCGACGGCAATCTATTCATGCCCGTCGTCGCCTCAGCAGCCCTTTCCATCGGGGTGATTCTGATTCTGTTCAGTTTCTTTCATGTCGTCTGGTGGTTGAGCTTCCCGCTCGGGGCGGTGCCCTTCGGGGCAACAGTCAGTTACGTCCTGCTTTTCAAGCAGGGCAAACCGCCCGGATACGACCGGGACCTTTTTGAACTCTGGATCACCGGCCACGGCTTCGGCTTCAACGCCGGGGATCAACTCAACGCGAGAAAACGGAAATGAAACGACACGACAAAGCACCCAATGGTCACTTCGCCGAAGGACTCATCCTTTACGGCAACCTCGAAACCGGAGCGATGGCCAGCCAGGGCTTCCTCCTTGAACCGCCCGATTTACAACATGCCTCCATTGGCTTACAGAACGATTTCCAGGACAAGCTCCGCATCTTTCTGGCCACGCTTGGCCCCAAACAGCGTGCGCAACTCCAATGGACGTGCAATTCCGACTATCAGAAGGAATTGATTCGGTATCACCAGCAGACCGGCAAGGTGACGGATGAATATATCCGCACTGTCCGGCAGGAGCGGTTTTCTCGCTACTGGCAGCGGATGGTGGACCGGACGCTTCGCCGCGAGCAGCTCGTCCTCTTCATTTCCCAGGACATCGAAACCTCCGCCAACTTGGTACAGAGCAAAGTCGGCCTGCTCGATTACTACTACAAGACGCTACACCAGCTTCGTTCCGGTTTCGACGAACTAGGCACCACGCTTACAACCATCTTTGGCACCGGCACGACCGTGCGCCCGATGACCGACTTGGAGCACTTCTCCTATTATAAACGGTTTCTTAATCCCTCCCTGGCCGACCGGCTGGAAGTCGATTTCAACAGCCTGTACCGGGACGAGCTTTCCATCCAGGAATTGTGCTGGGACAGCGATGGTGTGGGTGCGGAAGATAAGGCCGGGTTCTATCTCGACGGTCATTACCATTCTCTTTTCACGATCAAGCGTTGGCCGCAGAAAACCTATCCCGGTATCGTCCACCGGCTGACCGCACTCCCGTTCCTCGATTACCAAATCACGGTCAATCTTGAGCCGATTCCAGTTCGAGAGGAAATCACCCGCGAGGAAAAGGCCATCGACCGCTTGCGCGGCGATTACGAAGAGGAGGGCAAGTATTCAATGTCGGTGGCCCTGAAAAAGAAGGAGCGAAAAATTGATTCGCTCGCCCAGGGCTTTTCCTTCCCGTTTTACGTCGAGTATTCCATCCGCGTTTGGGACAGGTCCGAAACCGGTCTGCACACGAAATGCGCCGCGATCAAAAATGCGGTCAACCAGATGAACGGGGCGCAGGTTTACGAAACGGCACTTCCGACCACAGCCAAGAAACTCTTCTTCTCCACTTGGCCCGGTTGGACGGGCAGCAGCTACCGGCACCGGGATCTTTATGCGGAAGACCGTTACTTAGCCGATCTCCTCCCATTCTCCTCGACGTTCACGGCCCACCTGGCCGGGGCCGAGGCGATCTATGACGGCACCAACGGCAATCTTGCCGGTGTCCGCACGTTCATTGGCGGCACACCCCAACATGCCGTGCTGATCGGCATGACCGGGGCGGGCAAATCCTACGCGATGGACGACCTCCTGACGCAAACTCAGGCTGGTTACGACTACACCGTCATTATCGAAGAGGGACTTTCCTACAAGAAGTTCACCGAGAGTTTGGGCGGCAGGCCAATCCTGATTCATCCCGATGGCGAATTGACCATCAATTACCTCGATACGCAGGGTTTGCCCCTCAACCAACTCCAAATCGCCAGCGCCGTTGCGCTCGTCTCGAAAATGATTGGCGAGTCATCCGATCCCGAGAAGCAGCAGCTTCGACAGGCTCAAATCGGCCAATACATCCAGCAGCTTTATTCCGATACGTTTGTGGAATGGGCGGGCAGGCATCAGGCCCGAATTCCCGGCCTGCAACGACTGGCGTGCGCCGTTCACAAATGGCGGCAGGAAAAGATGGGGCTTGGTTCCACCTTCCTTGAGGCATTCGCGGAATTGCGCGACCGGATGGAGGCAACGGATTCCGAAGCCTTGGATTTCCACGGCTCCATTTCGGAAGGCGAGATCACCCAATTCTTGAAGGAGCCGCAAACCGAGCGGTTTTTGATGCAGACCGCCTACAGCGCCTTTACCCCCGAGGAGTACCCAACCCATTCGGCCCTGTTGGATTTGATGTTCTTTTCCCGGTTGCCTGAGCACCGGAAAGAAGAGATCGATCAGATTGCGACCCTGCTCACGGCTTGGACCGCCGCCGGCCAGTACGGAAAACTTTTCGACGGCACGACCAACATTTCTCTGACCGGGAAAATCGCTCACTTCGAGCTGGGCTACATCCCCGAGCAGGCCGTCGAATTGAAGACGGCGGCGGGATTGCTTATTTCGGGCTTCACCCGGCAGCACATCATCACCCTCCCGCGCCATCTCTGGAAACGGATCATCTTCGAGGAAGCAGCTCGGTTCCTCGATGTTCCAGGTGGCGAGAAGATCATGGGAGAGGGTTATGCCCAGCTTCGCAAATTCAACTGCTGGATTATTTCCATTGTTCAGCAGTACAGCAAATTCAAGAGCACGCGGATTCGTCCCGTCATCATGGGAAACTCGAAACAGTTTTTCCTCATGCGTCAATTCGACCGCTCCGACCTGGAGGACATCTCCAAGGACATCCAGTTGCCCGAAGTGATGATCGACGCCGTTCAGCACTACCCGTTGCCCGAGCAGCAGGCCGCCAACCAGAAGTTTTCCTCCCTCTGTTACTACTCGCCCACGGTTCAGCCGCCCCTCTGCGGAACGCTTCGCCATGTCGCGGGCACCAACCCTTAACCCTCACCATTTATGAAACCTCGATTCTATCTCCTTCTTTTATCTCCGCTGATTCTGGCGCATTGCGCTTCGACCTCGAACCCACCCGGCCCGGAAGGGACCGGCGATCACAAGAACGGTTACTTCCTCGGAAGGAGCGATGCCGTGAAGCAGCAATACTGGATGGTTCAAAACCTTCAGAAGCAGCCGAAGGCACCGCAGCCAAAAGTCACGGACATCCCGATCACGATTCCCGGCCAGACCGCCAACGGAGTCACCACCGTCCCCCACACGGAAACGGTCCGCATCGAACAGTAATCCCAACCCAAACGCCTATGAAAACCACATTATTTTTACTCCTTGCTTTCCTGGTGAGCCTCGCGCCGATGGCTCGTGCTCAATACTCCGTCGCGGTCGTGGCCGATCCCATCGCCCAACTCAACCATGTTGAGGACATCGCCAAATTCACCGAGTCCATCGGTGTCCTTAACCAGCAATTGCAGCAGATGCAGCAATACGTCGCCTTGGCCCAGCAAGTGAAGGGCTATATCGGCGATCCGGCGTCCGCAGCCGGTGCGTTGCAATTACAGTTGCTTGGCGGCTCCCAACTCAGTTCGAGCGTGGGTCAGCTTACCTCAGCCATCAGTCAAACGGTGGACGGAGCCAAGGCCCTCGAAAACAGCGGTTCTCAGTTGTTCAGTCCCATCGACCTGAAAACGCCGAGTGGATTGACCATGAACTTTGACCCGAGCCAGTTCAAGGCGTTCGCCGCGATTCAAAATCAGGACGCCAATGTGAGCACCGTTGTGCAGGACACGGTTTCCCGCATCGCCGCCTTGCAGCAGCAGAAGGCAACCACACTGGCGCAAATCCAATCCGCTCCCGACCAGAGCACGGTGCAAAAGCTGACCGCCCAGGCCACAGCCATCGACGGCCAGATTGCTGCGCTGGGACAGCAACAGCAAACCGCCACCGACCAGATCGTGACGCAGAACATCTCGAATCAAAACGACCAGCAGATGAAGGCGCAGGCCGCGAATCAAGCCGCCGACCACGAATTGAACGTGTCCCTCCAGAACTTCATGCAGTGGGAAGGACAAATCAGCAGCGACCGGACGGAGTTCAAATAACCCCATGAAATATCTCTATCTCCAATTCCTGAAGCTGCGCGTCTGGTTCCTGCGCCGCCGATTGCGGCGCTTGGGATTCCGGGATGCTGCCGACCGGACGAATGCTCAAACCCTGTTGCACCTCAAAATGGAACATGGCAAGAGGCCGAGCCGGATTCTCCGCTGGCTTGAAATCGGTCTACTCATCACAGGCCTCTCGATCTGGCTGATTTTTTATCTCCGAATCGCAACGCCCGCTCAAGCCGTTGTGCCGTCAGCCAAGAAGTCTCCCTCTCCCATCCAGGACATTAAGAGTCCCGACCAACAGCAGGATCCTTCCACCTTTCATTACGTTTTATGACCATTAGCGATCTCGTTCCCAATTTGATGCCGATGGTTGAAGACCTCAGCCAGCAATTGCGCTTCATCTGCTATTTCATCCTCACGGCGGCCATCGTCGTGAGGACCGGCAGGGGCAGCATGAGCATCGGTCAATTGGCCCGGCCCATCGTCACCAACATCATCCTTTGCGGAATCATTGCCACGTTGCCTATGTGGTTCAACCTCATCCGCGACGAGTTTTGGAACATTGCCGTTTCCATCCGCAAGGAATTCACCGGCAGCGTCGATGGCACGGGTGCGGCCCTCATGCAATTGATCCAGCCTCCCAACAGCGGGATTAATTGGCTCGATGTCGGCAATTCCTTAATGAAGGCCGTTCAGTACGCCCTGGGCTGGTTGATCGTGTGGATAGGGGGACTCATTCAGTTGCCCATGATGATTGTGCAATTCGTGATGGAATGCCTCTGCTACCTGTTCCTTCCCATCGCTCTCAGTCTCTTTGCCTTCGACAGCACCAAGGGGCTTGCGATCAAATACATTCAGCAAACCTTGGCGATCCTCGCATGGCCCATCGGCTTTGCCGTGGTTGATCTCGTCGGTTATTCGCTTCTCACCAGTTCGACATCCGTCGTCAGCGCGGGCGCTCTCGCGGCTGGACTGGCGACCGGCTTTACTCCGGCCAAACTGGTCATCGGCGGCATTGTCGCCGTTTGGCTCATCCTGGGAAGTCTCGTGACACCGATTGTCATGCAGATGCTCTTTTGCTCAGGCACGCCCATGTCATCGGCAGTGGGCGCGGCGATTCAAATGGGGCTTGGTTTCGCCGGGGCTTCCAAGTTAATGCCGAAAGTCGGCAGCGGTGGAGGTGGAGAGGGCGCACCTGCGCCAAGCTCATCCGCAGGCTCGACCGGTTCGGCTCCTATGCCGCCCCCGAGTGCTCCGTCGAGTCCAGCGTTGCCTTATACGCCTCGGGGTCCGCTTGCTCCGTCGTCTGGTTCGGTTGCTCCGTCCTCTCCTTTTCCGAGCGGTTCTAACGGCCTTATGCAGACTCCGCGCGGTTCGTTGGCCGTTGGTCAAGTTGCTGACCGTATTAGTCCGCAGCAGGCTCAGAACTTTGCGAATCAGTCGGGTACTCCGTTTACCCAGGCTTTTTCTAACGGCTCAGTCGTCACTCACCAGCCCGCCGTTTCTCGTTCTCCGGCTTCTCCCACTTTTGTTGCTCCCTTAACCCCTAACCCAATATGCGTATGACTGTCTTAAACGAAACCCCTGTTCCTTTTTCTTCTGAAATAAAACGACCCCACGCCGCTCCTACGGTGCTCCGGTTGTTTGCTGACCACGGCTGGGCGGCCCGTGTTTGGTTCCTCATTGCCGCACTTGCGGTGGCTGCCGCCTTCGCTCAACCGTTTTTCATCATCAGTGCCTTCCGCACCCAGGAGCGCGTTGTCATTCTCGATGAAACCGGGACGTACCATGTTTCGCCGCTCCTCAATTTCGAGGACGCCACGAAATTACACACGTCGCAGACGCTGCTTGCCTGCCTCGCGTTGCTCGAAAAGAACCCCAATGGGTTCGATTACCCTGACTTGCTGGAAAAGATGTATCTGCCCGAAGCCTTGAATCAGGCCAAGGCGATGCAGACCCAGCAGGCCGATGAGCTGCGAGCCAAGCAGATTCACCAGAAGGTCGAAATCTTCCGGCTCGATGTCCTGAAAACCCGCAATGACCAAGTCTTGGTCGAGGCGACAGGGCAATTGATCCGGGTTGGCCTCTTTAACGGCGAACCGTTCACCGAGGCCCAAAAGTTTCGGGCGCAGTTCACCCTCCTCCACAACCCCAACCTGACCGCCAACGGTCGCTTCCCCCTTGCTGTATGGAAATTCCAATTCGTTCAACTCTAATGACCCTCGTTGTTGTCGTGCTCGGTCTCACCTCCGCGCACGCCCAAGCCATCAAGACGTTCCCACTCGATGAGCAGACCGTTTATCACCTCAAAGTCGGCACCGACAAGGTGACTACCCTTGTTTTCCCGCAGCCCATCACGGCTCTGGAAGGCAGTGGGATCACCGCCGATCCGAAGACCCCGGCCAAGATGCTTCTCAGTTATCACGCAGGCGACCGCTTCCTTTCGGTGCGGCCCCTGGCTGACTCGGCCACCGCGACGTTAAACGTCATCATTAACCGCAAGGTTTATGTCGTGGAACTCGCCACGGATAAAAACCCGTTTCAATCGGTGACGTTTTATCCCGCGGACGAGCCGCCCGCTCAGTCGGCAGGACAACCGAATATCGGGCCATCCCGTTTGCTCGGATTGCTCGATAAGGCGAAGGCGTACCCGATCCTTTCGGAACAATACCCCGAGATGGTTTCGCAGATCGACAAAGCGGAGCCGTTTACCCGAACCCTGTACGAAGGATTCAACGTGATCCTCACGAAGGTCTTTCGGTTCGATGCCGAGGACGCGCTGATCTTTCAGGTCGAGTTCGTCAACGATACCGACAAACCGATTTTTTACGTCCCGCAATCGCTCGCGGTGCGTGTCGGTTCCAACGTCTATTGGAGCGCGTTGTCCGATGCGTCCGGGATCATCGCGCCGGGAGTGAAAGACCCAAACACCGGAAAAATCACCTCCGGTCACAGCAACGGCTACTTCGTCATTTGCGGGGCGCCTCACGGTGGACGCAACCACCTGTCCGTCCAGAACGCTTTCAACGTCCTCGTCTTTCGTCAGGAGAACAATTCATGAATCCGCGTAATTTCCTTAACTTTTTCAAATCGAAGACCGGCCAGGTCACCGGCTTTGGCCTTCTGTTCTTCGTTGGCGCGTGTCTGCTCACGGGCGTCCTCTATTTTCGTCACAGCACGACGACAATCACCAACTTGTCGGCACCCAAGCTCGACAAGACGGAGGACAAAACGCAGAAGCCTTCCACTTGGTACTCGCACGAGCCAGATGCGGACTTTGCCAACAAACATCCTGTCGAAGCGGGAGACGGTGGAACGACCACCGGCAAGACTCCCGCCACCCCCGCAGTTCTTCCCATCTCCCTCTATCACGGGAATGGCGAGCCCACGGAGGTATCGGACACCTACGCCCCATACGGAAGGATGATTCCATGCGAAACGGTGATCACGATCGACTCGGCTAAGATTGAAACGCCGATCATCGGTTTCGTCACCGAGGACGTTTGGCATGACGGGAAACTGATTATTCCAGCAGGAGCCGAAGTCCACGGCAAGGCCCAGGTCGATCCATCCCGCGAGCGAATCGCCAGTGACAACAACTGGATTCTTGTCTGGAGGACGACCGACCGCATGAATGGAGCCGAGCTGCCCTTGCATGGCGTTGCCCTCGACATGGAAAGAAATGAGACGACGGGAACTTGGCAACTCACGGACGGTTCAGCCGGTTTGAAGGGCGACATCCTGAAAACCGACAATTGGGCCGAAATCAAACTCTTCGCCGCGACCTTCCTCAGTGCCGCCACGACGGGATTGGAAGACACGACCTCCTCTTCCAACGCATTGACCGGGCAGACGACGGAAACGCCTCTCAGTACGCCCAAGAACGCCGCTCTCGCCGGATCGAGCGCCGTCCTCAACCAGTACGCGCAGCAAATCCTCGATTCCATCAAGCGCGACGGGTTCTACGTCCGCGTCCCGGCCGGAAAACAGTTTTACCTCTACGTCACACAAACCATCGACCTCGACAACGCCAAACGCGGCCAATCGCTGGTTGATCTCAAACCTGAAAATCAAAAACCATGAAACTCCATTATTTGTTCCCCGCGCTCCTGCTTGCCGGTTGCGCCACCTCCAATCCTCCGACTGTGAACGTCAGCCCAGGGCCGTTGCCGCAAAAGCATCATGTCCCTGATACGGCCAGCGTCCGCACACCGGAACAGTTGAAAGCCTATCCGGTCGGTCGTTACCAAGATCCCAGCGATCCCGATGTCATGCACGAGGGCCACACGGTCTATCGCGCTGAAACGTCGCCCGATTGGAACACCGATCCGAACGAGCCGACTTCCCTGCCTTTGGGGCCGGGGGAGATGGCGACCGCCGATCCAGCCCAGCAGCACACCGCCTTGACCGCGGAACTCGAACAACGCCTCAAGCAGGAGGACCAACTTCTTCAAACGACCTATGAGCAAAACCAAAGGCTCGCGGAGGAGATTAAGACACTTCAGGAAGAGGCTCCCCACCTCCGACTCGCCGTGCCCGACTCCCAGCCTGCCCCTCAACCTTCCGTGCCGGCATCCGAACCGAAGCCGCAGACGGATTCACCCTCTCAGCCATCGCCAGTAGCCACCAATCCGAGTTCTAAAACTTGGGGTCAGTGGTTCTGGTCGAAGGTTCACCCCACAACCAATCAGAAAGACAAATAAATATGATGCACATTACTGTCGCGCTGCCCGATGAGGTGGCGCAGGAATACTACACCGCGTCCGAAAAGCTGGCCGACGTCCTCAAGGATGTCTCCCCGGCTCCGAATGCCCAAACCCTCATGCGGCTGATGTTGGCGAGTTTCACCTCGCATGACATCGCGGCTCACTTCGACCGCGCTTTGCGCAACGTCACCGGCGCGCCCATGCCCGACGAAGCCGACACTTGGGTCTTCAGCCCCGAGTTCGAGGCCGCTCCCTAATCCCCTCAACCGAAAGGAAAATTACCATGGCTCTTAAAACCAAAAATCCTCCGCCCATCCCGGAGCAATCTCCGGCTCTTTCCGAAGAGCGCATTCTGCGGATTAACCCCGAAATCGACCGCCGCTTGGACGGCTTCATGCAGGCCAATACCAAGCTGACCGATTACTACACGAATCTGGTCAAACAGAATCCCGACCGCGCGATCCGGGCGTTCATGTTGACCAAGATGTTTCGGCACGAAGCCGAACTGCGGGTCGTTTCACGTCAGGCTCCCCAAGCCAAGGAATGGCTGGAGCAGCAGTCACCCGAGGTCAAACAGCGAGTCGCCGAACGGCTCGATAAAATCAGCCCGTTCTATCGCGAAAAGGCGGCTGTCCGCGTCATCTCCCAGGAGAAGGCCAAACTCGACTTCACTCCGAGGGTTGGACAAAGCATGGCAGCTTAGCAAGGCCCGGCGCGAAAGGCGGGCACGGCAGGAAAAAGTCGTCCTGCCGTCCCGCCACTCGCGCTCGGGTTGGCTGCGTGCCCAGAGAACCGGACTCCGTCCGCTTCCTCGGCAATCACCGAAATCTATTTCACATGGAAACCGTGCCCCCTCTGAATGTCCGCTTTGATCCAGAGTCACGAGCCTGGATAAAACAGGTCGCTCACCTCTTGAATTGGTCGGAGAACAAGGTCGTTCGTGAGTGCGTTGCGCACACGCGCATGATGATCGAAAATCCCGAATCCATAGCAGTGCCTCGCATCATCCAGTTGTCCAAGGACCTTGCTTTAAACAAAGCTGAAGTCTCCTTAGAATAAATTTTTGTCCCTGAAAACAGGAGACTTAGAGCCATATAGAAATCGAAGTATTGACCTGTTTATACGAAAGTATAACGTGATTCAAACGACGTCAACGGCAGCTCTCGTCCCTTAAGGGCGAGCGCCCTTACCGGGAGAAAGGCACCGTCGCTCTACCTCAGGAGTCTGCCCGTGCCTAGCCCAGTTCGTTACTTGGCCCGTCTTCCATTTCCACGTCTAACGTGCCTGCTGTTGGCTGCTATCCAACTCATGCCGTTGCCCGAAGAACCGGAAGCACGGCTGTTTGATGCTCTCGGCATTGTCTCGGTCGGTCCTGATCCGTGGTCCGAACGACCACCCTTGGAAGGAGGGATTAGTATGCCGCTTGATGAAAAACAACTTCACCAAATAGCCCAGGATTATCCTTGGTTTATGTTCACGGTCGAAGAAATCGCAACCCTTTGCAATGTCTCGAGAGATTTTGTGAGCAAAGTCAGAGCGTCCACAGATGGACCGTTCTGCCTCAACAAATGCCGACCGGAATGGTTTGCCGACTGGATGCGGGCGCATCCTGATTTCCAACTCACTAAGGAAATGCCGGCTCGGGTTAAAACCCTCGTGGAAAGACACCACGCCAAAATCGGCGGAAAGCGTAAACGCGATGGCGTGAAAGGGTCTTATGTTTAGAACATTCGATGTTACAAACCGTGGAACCCTTTTAAGTCAGAAGGCCTTTCAACGTCGCGTTAGTCGTACCAACTTTGTTCCTCGTTGTTTGGTACAACCCTCCACCATTTGGGAAAAAGCTCTTCGTATCGAGGTTCCAAGAACCGTCGATCGACCAGCATGGCGGCGCCCAGATCATCTTCTGATCGAATGAGCCGCGCCACGGCTTGTAGGACTAGCAGCATGCCCGGAGACGATTGATTTTGGCAGAGCGAGCGTTCATCCCTTGGTTACCACCTGAAAGTAAGCTACCTCCGTCTGATTGCTAACGGTAACGACTGAAACGATGAATTCTCCGTAGAGAATCCAGCCCTTCGCAAGGAATGCGTTGACCTGCTTTTCCATCTCGTCGGGCGAGGTAGCATTCAAAATTTTATATTCCATAATTGAAGTCTATCCCATGGATCAGCCCGATTTGAACGGCGGGCTTCCGCACCATCTAGGGGGGCCACCTACATCTATTTTTGCGAGTAGTAATTAAACCGCGTGTCGGAATGTTTGAGGTTGATCCGTCTTCGTTTGGCGGGTGTCGCGATCTTCTCGGTTATCTCGGGATTTAGAGAAGGTGTTGCCGCGCTTGGGGGGCTTTACGCTGGGAATCGCTTCCTTGGCCTTGCGTTCCTTTTCATGGAGTGCTTTTTGGGAAACCGTTAGTTTGTTCATATTGGTATTTTTGCCGATCGTGGATTCGTCGTGAAACTGAGGGTAGTTTTCATTCGCAGTTTTCTTTTGAGACGCATTCAAGGTCGGCGCTGTGAGCATGGAACCGGATGTCATACTTCGGCATCGTGGCATCGATATCTTCGATCTCCGTTTCGATCACGGCGAAGCCGGGTTCGTCGGTGGCGCTGTTCAAAAAATATGCTTTTGAGGTGTCTTCCAGAAGTTCCCAAACCCGCTGCATTTCCAGGCCATCGGTGATGATTCGGGCTTTGCCGCGAATATTGATGATGACGTTCATTTCTTCGTTGGAAAACATCCAGCTCACGCAGGGTTGTTGGCCAATATGCTGAATTTTGCGGCTCTCTGGTGAGGCGATGGTGAAAAGCAGAGGCCAATCGTGCAGCGAAACGGTCGCCATCCAGCGCAAGTGAGGTGCGCCGTATTCATCAACCGTGGCAAAAACGCCGGGTCGTTTTCCATTGGCTAACTTTTTAGCCAGGTCGATGACGTAGTCGGCGTGTATCGTCGGCTTTTTGGGCGAAGATTCAAGGCGGGCAGTGGTTAGGTTCATAGGTGTGCTTTTTAGGACCGCTGCTCACTTTGCTATCGCTCAGGGTTTAACGCCCCTTTTAAGCCAGGCTAGCCCGCCTGCTTACTGGCCGAATCTACGGTACGTTCGCATCCACTAAACCGCCTTCGTTGACTTCGGCGGCTTTGCGGACGGGCACGGTAAAATGGGCTTCCGCCCGAACTCTTTCACTTTCGCGGACAATCTCGTCGCGCGACAGTATCTCCACCGAGTGTTCCGACGCTAACTCCTCGTCTCTTCCAGATTGTTCCCGCGCCCGCCAGCCCAAGCTAAAGCACTCAACCTTGCCACCCACAGTATCCATCTGTTCGACAGCCGATTCATGGAGGAAGAAGTGGTTTGCCTGTTCGTCCGTATGGCCTCGGTCTCTCGAAGCTTGCTTAAGGAGCGCAACCGGCTCGTGCATCGTATCGAATGGCCCCCGGCGGTCATCATCACCGATCATCGCGAAGTATTCGGTCATAAGTCAGCATACCCCCTTATGGTGACAAGTCCATTGGCGCAAGGGGCTGCTGCCATGTTTGTCTCGTTTTGCTCTAATGTATTCCTCGTTTTAAGCGGCCTCCGCCGCCTTTCTGAGTTTCTCGTATTCGAGCAGCTTCAGCATCTTGACCGACTCGGCGTGAGAAATGCCGTGGGTGATCCGGGTATGCAGGCGGCGTGTCAGATATTCCTCCACCGTCAGCCATTCCCCTTCAAATTCGATGAGCTTCGACCAGGCGCAGATGGTGATCATTTCGTGCATCTGCTCAAATCGACGCAGCAGAAAAAAAGAAACGATGGCGATGGTAAAGCCGAGGCCAAGCACAGTCAGGAGGACGGAAAGTTCGGAGTTGATTTGAGAGTTCCGCTGATAGGCCTCATCCCTCAGTTGGAGTAACTTCGTTTCGGACTCTTGCATCGTGCGGACCGTGGACCTGATTTCATCCATGGTGCTCTTGCCATAACCCCTATCGACTATCTGCAAAGCACCAGTGTGATTGTCGGCCTGCTCAAGAGAGATGGCCTGCGCCATTTCGCCGAACTTGGCCTTTATTAAGACCTCAAGGCGGTCGAGATCGATTTTCTCGTTAGGGTTATCCGAGGTGAGTTGCCGCAGGGTCTGGATCTGATCGTAGATGGAAGCCAAAGACTGGTGGTAGGGCTCAAGGTAATTATCCTTGTGGGTGAGAAGATAACCGCGTTGGCCTGTTTCCGCGTTCAGCATACAGGTGAGAAGAGATTCCAAATCGAGAAGGACGGTGCGGGTGTGAACGGTCCATTCGCGTGAGGTACGAAAATCGTTTCCTGATTTCCATTGCAATCCACCGACCAACAAAAGGAGTAGCGTGGTAACTGTCATCCCGAGAATGACCAGATGGCGGGCCGATAGGTTGTGAGGAAGGAATTTCATGGGTAAATAGACGATTGTAAAAGATGGCTCCAAACTGAGATGCCTCGCATTTCAAGTAGGAGTCGTCCAACAGTAAAATTGGACGAGAAGATGGAGAGGTTGTTTAAGGAGTACGACAGGTAATTGGCCTTTCAGGCCCCTCTCAAACCGGCAGCAATTGACAACCACACCGGAGGCAGATCGCGGTTTCGATATCAACCCTGCAATCGCAGTCGGGGCATCGTTTGGCGGCCCGAAGTTGAATCAAAATCCCGAAGATCAAAGCTGCAAAGCCTAGAACCAGCACGATTGCCCCTGCGAGAGTTAAGGGCCATCCAACTACCGCCTGGATCATTTGCATCCTTTAGCGTAGTCCCGATTCGAGAGATAGGTTGGGATTTTTTATAAGGGGTTCATCGCTTTGAGCCCCAACTCGGCACGATTTCGGTTGTCGAACGCCCGGTGCTCTTATTCAGCTTTACGACGAGGTGATGGCACGATCAGAAATCGCCAGGCGAGCCACTTTCTTTTTTAACAATTCACATTTACGGAATATTTTCTGGCATTGGTCCCGCAGGTGTTTGGAAATCGACGTGCTGAAATAAGAGTGCCCTTTGAGCACCTCTCGAACAGCCTCGGCAAGAAATTGGGTCGAGGATTGCTTAACCAAGTAACCGGACGCGCCGAAGATCATGGCTTGCTCGATGTAGGCGGGGTCGGAATTGGCGGAAAGAATGAGTACCCTCGTCGCAGGGGAGGTTTTCATGATTTCCTGGGTTGCCTGCAAGCCGTTGAATAACGGCATCGCGATATCCATGACCACTATCTCGGGGTTAAGGCTCTTCGTCAGGCGTACCGCTTCACGCCCGTTTTTTGCCTCTCCCACAACCTCAATATCTCCGTCCGATTCAACGAGCAGTTTTAAAGTCTTACGAAAACTCGCACGATCCTCCGCCAGAAGAATCGTAACTGGCCTTACCGTTCTGGAATCAATCAATTCTCTTTTCATATCTGATTACATGGGTTTTACCGATCCAGTTCACTTAACCGGGCACATTGTTGGCAAAGAGGTCGATCATCCGTCCCGTAGCAATGGTGCTTTTTTCCGATGCTTTTACCTAACTTGCATCCACTGTGGTGATGGTAAACGGCCACTTTCCCCGAACCTTGCTTTGTTTCAGTGGAGAACCAGGGATTGACGATCATGAAATTTGCTTCCTTGAAAGGAATTCTCCGAGCCTCATGCTGGAATAAGAACGACGTAAAGTGCCTGTCACAGAGTGACCGTAGACCCGAGTGATAAGAAGATGATATGGGGTGTTGACCCCATTGGTGCGAAACAAATAGCGAGCGGTTAAAATTGCTGGCAAGTAGCTGGGAGGATGTAAACCAAGGCCCGTGGCCGCGTGTGCTTACGAGTTGAATCGCCTCTGAGCCGAAATGCGGTAGTATCACCCCGTGACAAAAGACGAAAAGACTTTGGAATTGGTACGGCGGGCGGTGCAGGCTTTCAAAAATCATGCGGCTCCGGTGACGCTAAGTGAACCTGCGGCAATCAAGACTTACTACGCCGTTTTCAACGGTCCCGCAATTTGGAAGCCGGGTATTCGAACCTCACAGGAGATGCTCGCTCCTGCGGTAAAAATGATGGCCCGTTTTAAGCGAAGCTTTGGAAGTTAGACTTACGAACTGGATTCGAGAGGTTGAAGAAAGAAATAAGTTCTGGCCCCAGATTGCTGGCGCGCTAAACCCCCTCGGCGATTCGCGAAGAAACCCTTAGGTTGCGGCCACTTGTGGGAGTAGCTTGTTAATAACCAATTCTTCCATCGTGCCCTCCAACGTCTTCTACCTCTTGGAAGACAAGTTTGTCCTGGAAATAAAATGGACAAATCATGAGCACCAAACATCCCAACGGGAGTTTATCGGTTCAGGCAGCGCTTCAAGCCTCGGAACTTAGTTATCGTCGGCTGTTCGAGGCAGCTCAGGATGGCATCCTGATTCTGGACGTTGAAACGGGACGGATCGATGATGTGAATCCTTTTCTGGTGAAGCTGTTAGGTTTTTCGCACGGTGAAATGGTCGGTAAGACCGTCGGGGAACTGAGTCCGTTCAAGGATGTCGTGTCCAATCAAGCGATGTTGGAGCGGTTGCAAAAAGACGGATATGTCAGGTACGAAGACTTACCCTTGGAAACGAAGGACGGTCGCCATATTGCCGTCGAGTTTGTCAGCAATGTTTATCAGGCAGGTGATAAAAAAGTGATCCAATGCAACATCCGCGATGTCACGGATCGGAAAAAACTGGAGAATCAGCTGCAGTGGAAGACGGCCTTCTTCGAAGCGCAGGTCAACTCGGCCCTCGACGCTATCATTGTCGTAGACAGCGAATTTAAGACAGTCCTCCAAAATCGACAGATGCTGGATTTATGGAAACCTCCCCAAGAAATCGCCCATGGTATCGATCATCGAAAGCGGTTGGATTGGATAGCCACTCAAGTCAAAGATTCCCAGAAATTTATCGAGAAAGTTTCCTATCTTTATGCACATCCGAACGAAGTCAGCCGTGATGAACTAGCACTGAATGACAACCGATATCTTGACCGATATTCGGCACCCGTTCGAGGCAAAGACGGACAATATTATGGGCGAATCTGGGCCTATCGGGACATCACGGAACAAAAGCGAAACGAAGCGCGATTCCGTCTGCTGGTCGATTCCAACGCACAGGGTGTCATTTTTTGGAATACCAAGGGTGATATCAGCGGGGCTAATGATGCCTTCCTCAATCTCGTTCACCATACCAGGGAGGACTTGGAGGCCGGACGCATTAATTGGGTTGCGATGACGCCGCCGGAATATGCACACCTTGACCGTCAGGCCTTGGAGCAACTTGCTGAGACCAGAGTCTGTACGCCATATGAGAAGGAATACATCCTCAAGGATGGCTCAAGAGTTTCCATTCTGCTCGGTGCGGCCATGTTCGAAGACAATCCAAACGAGGGAATCTGCTTTGTCATCGATCTCACCGAGCGCAAAAAGCTCGAACAACAATTCCTTCGTGCACAACGAATGGAGAGCATCGGCACTCTGGCCGGGGGCATCGCTCACGATCTGAACAACATTCTTGCACCGATCATGATGTCCATCGATCTCTTGAAAGGCATGTCGGAAAATCCGCAGGCAGTGGCAATTTTGGCAACCATAGAGGTCAGCGCCAAGCGTGGGGCTGACATCGTAAAGCAGGTACTCTCATTTGCGCGAGGGATGGAGGGTGAAAAAATGGAAGTCCAACCCAAGCACCTGCTTCAAGACATCGAAACCATCATCAAGGATACCTTCCCGAAAAACATTCGCCGGGAGTTTTCCCTTCCGAATAACCTTTGGAAAATTTTAGGCGATCCCACTCAATTACATCAGATTCTTCTGAATCTCTGCGTGAACGCCCGCGATGCGATGTCGAACGGAGGTAGCCTGACCATCACCGTTGAAAACGTGGTATTGGACGAGCAATACGCGACCATGCACATTGAGGCCAAGGCTGGGCAGTATGTGTGCATTAACGTCACGGATTCTGGATCGGGCATTCCTCCCGCCATTATCGACAAGATATTTGAACCTTTCTTCACGACGAAAGATATGGGTAAAGGCACGGGCTTGGGCCTCTCTACGGTCATGGCCATTGTGAAAAGTCATGGCGGATTTATCAACGCTTACAGCGAACAGGGCAAAGGTACGACTTTCAAAGTATATCTGCCCGCCACAGAAGTTTCATCGAAGGCAAAGGGCGATACGGTTGCGCTACCTTCCCCACCACGGGGCAAAGGTGAGACTATTTTAGTGGTCGATGACGAAGCATCCATTCTCACGATAACGAGTAAAACGCTGGAGGCTTTTGGCTACCGGACGTTAACCGCTGATGATGGAGCCGACGCCGTAGCCCTTTATGCTCAGCACAGAGACAAGATTGCAGTTGTTCTGACTGATATGGCGATGCCTATCATGGATGGGGCCACCACCATCCGTGCTCTGAAAAAAATCAACCCGGCAATAAAAATCATCGCGGCGAGCGGTCTTAATACGAATGGCGGCGCGACCAAGGTATCCGAGGGTGGGGTCAAATACTTTCTGACCAAACCCTATACGGCGGGAACCTTGCTCAATGCTGTGCGGGCAATTTTGGATGAAGTCTGATGCTGCACCTAGTTGTGACCTGAGTCTGCCGGAGGATGGTACTCAGGATAACTCAATCTCGATTTGCAAAGGGCGAGAGTGATTCTAATGGGGGTAGCGTCTTTACCCCATAGTCGATGTCTGGCACGGGCGTAAGCTGAGGCCATGCCTAACAACATCGCAGTGCTCAGTGATGAGCTCGATAAGACCGAAAAGGAAAACCACGCAATCGTCGATACCCATCGGCACCCGATTGGACCCAAGCTCGCAGCAAAGATGGCGGATGCAGGCCTGTACGACCCGAAAGCAGCGTTCCCACAGGCCACCGATAACGACTTGATGTGCTACCGCGAGTTTTTCGATCTGGACTTCGCCATGCCCAAGCAGCGCGAGGAAGGTGTCACCCTCAGCCTTGCCAGCAATGGCGGCGAGGTGGAGTGGTTTGCGCGGGATATGCTTCAAGTCAGCACGGTCGATGCCCTTAAGTTCTTGAACGACGAATACCTGGAGATTAGGGATCGCTATCCCGGCGAGTTCGCTCTCATGGCCAACGTCCACGCGCTCGAAGAAAGTTGCCGACCCATCGTCGAGGAGATGATCACCAAAGGCGGTGCCAAGGCGATTGCCGTGGCTTGCAGCTACGGCGACGGCCCGGATCGCATCTACCTCGACAGCCCAAAAGCTGAATGGTTATGGGAGTTTGCGGAAGCGAACGGCATCGTGGTCCACATTCATCCACCCATGCTGTCGGTCAGACACGAGGTGCTCATGCAGTACCGCCTCAACGAGGCGGTTGGCCGTCCCTTCGATTCGACCGTCAACGGTGCCCGGATGATCGCCTCTGGCGTGTTCGACCGCCACTCCAAGCTGCATGTGTTGATCGTGCACATGGGCGGTGAACTCCCGTCGGTTCTTGGACGCCTCGAATTCAATTGGCACCTCAACTACAATGGCATCGCCAACCCGCCAGCCGGTCGGCCTTACACGAATAAACGACCGCCATCTGAATATTTCAAGACCAACATCCTGGTCGATTGCATGGGGTTCAACCCAATTGGACTGCGAGCGGCGGTTGAAATGTGCGGTGCGGACCGAGTGGTGTTCGGCTCCGATTACGGTCCGATTCCATACGGGGTAAAAGAGCATGTGCAGATCGTCGAAGACGTGCTTCCGAACCTGGCTCAGCGCCAACTGGTGTTCCGAAAGACAAGCAACAGAGTATTCCGCCTGGGCCTAGCCGCGCTCGAAATCGCAACATCCTCTGGCAGCAGGGTTTGAATCGAACTTGTAAGTAAAGCTTACAAGTTGCCTTTTAACGCTGATGGAATTCCTCCAAGGAAGCTGAGCAGCCGCCGCGCCACGTGCTCGCGTCACGTCGCCTGCGATTCCCGAGGATGTGTGTGCTGCGCATTGATCCCGGCCCCAGAAGGAAGAGGGGGCCGGGCTTCAATACGCAGGTAAGAGGGCGGCTTCCGTTGGTCGCCGCTCGCGCGTTGATTCGTGGTTTTTTCTTGGACCCGTCAAAATAATTCGCTCGGCGTTGGTCGGCGATCATCGGCGCTGATCGGCACCTGTCGGCGTTCATCGGTGCCGAGGAATTTGCAAAAAAGAACTCGTGTTGGACTTGGCCCATGAAAACAAAGACTCCCAAGACACGGAAGCACATCACGCATTTAGTTGATCGCGGCTTCGCCATCCACCAGCAGCTCCTTCTCCTGAATGAGGAATTCAAGAAGATCAAAGATAGCCTGAAGGAGGAGGCAGACGCGCATCCCAATGAACACCTTCCTTTGCTGGAAAAGGACAGCGAAGGCAAACAGTGGATCATCCTCGGCGATGGCTGCGAATGCCGGATTGTCTTTCCCGATGCGAAGATCAAGTCGGACTTGGATCCTTGCACTTCGGACTTCCTCACCATCCGGTCTCTCGCCGGAGACCGATTGAAGACTCTGTTCCGAAAGGTCACCGTCTACCGTCCCATGGACAGGAAGACCTTTCGTGGCCAGGTAAACAACCTCCTTAAACCCAAGGACGCCGCTCAGTTGCTGGACCTCTGCTCAAGCCCCACTGAAGCCAAAGCTGTTTGGAAGGCTCGTCCGGTCAAGAAAGAGGGTCGGAAGTGAACACCGATAAACTTGCCTTCTTCACGTACCGAGTCCTCCCGGCCCGCCTGAACGTCATTGAGGCGGGGTGGCTTCTCGGTTTTGGACCGAAGGATATTACGGTTCTTGTTTCTCATGGGCTGCTTAAGCCCGTGGGACAGCCCGCTCCCAATGCGACCAAGTATTTTTGCTCAGTCGAGCTTGAGGCGCTCAGGACCGATGCCAAGTGGATCAATCGCGCTTCCGCCCTGCTTTATCGGTACTGGAGGACAATGAACGGGAAAAGGGACGGCGAAGAGGAAACTTCCCCTACCAAGGGCGTTAGTCCGCAGAGAAGCACCATCAAGAGCCACAATCAACTCATTCGACTCAAAGCCGCGTGAAAACTTTTGCAACAGTTCAAATCAAGCCGTTTACCGTCCGACCCGAAACGGCTGCTGCCTTGTTTGGTGCCCCTCACCTTCTCCAGGACATGGTTAAGGCAGGCTGGGTCGCGCCGTGTTATAAGACGAATCGATGCACCCTTTATCTCGTCAGCGATCTCGAGAAATGCGCCGAGCGCCTAGCGCAAGGTGATCGGCCTGATGTAGCGGTTTAACCGCATCGCTTGCAGGAGAAGTTTTCAGACCTTCCGCTCCGCACTTCTGGCGGAATTCGATCCCATTGCCGCCTTGTTTTCCGGTGGTTTTCGACCCTCGGAATTTGGTCGCTTTGTAATCACAAAAAGATGAAGTGCGCGCTTCGCGAATCCTCTTTGTTCCTGCTCACGGCCACAAAATAGTAAGGAAGTGGTAAGTTCCAAAAACTTGCTCAGGTCTCAACCCTGACAAGACGAGGAGGTAATTTTCCCGCCCGTTCTTACTAATTTACTTACTACTTACTTACTAAATTAGCGGCTTAAGATGGCGAAATATCGCTAAACATGGGAAAAGGAGCACGATCAGCCCGTTAGAGGTAAGTCTCTCAAAATAAGCCTTTTAGAGGGAATAAAAGGGTTGCGGGGGCAGGATTTGAACCTGCGGCCTTCAGGTTATGAGCCTGACGAGCTACCGGGCTGCTCCACCCCGCGATTTGAGGTGGCGCAACTTCCTGAACCGAAGGGCTTTCATCTCGCCCGAAGTTGCGCGGAGTTCTAATATCCACTTTCCGCAAGTAATGGCAAGGTGTTTCGCAAAATCCTTTGTGGGCCTTGCTCCGGTCTCGACTGTTTCGCGGCAGGGTGGTGAAGTAAATCTTCTATGTCTCGCTCACGAATTCAGGTTCGCGTCCCGGCCAGTACGTCCAACCTTGGTCCCGGCTTTGATTGCCTGGGTCTCGCCCTGCAGCTTTACAATACGACGACTCTGACGCGTGGGGCGGATGAGCGGTTGCCCAAGGGGATGATCGGCGACACGGCCGCCTCGTTTTTTCAGAACATCGCAGGCGGGAAGATTGAGCCGTTTGGATTCGAGGCGCGGATCGATGGAGACATTCCGGTATCGCGCGGCTTGGGGAGCAGTGTGACGGTGCGCCTCGGGGTCTTGATGGGACTGGCGGAACTTGTCCGGGAATCGGTCGCGATTCCCCAGCAGGAAATTCTTGATCTCCTGATCAAGCTGGAGGGGCATCCTGACAACGCGGTGCCGTCGTTCCTGGGAGGCTTTGCGATCTGCGCCCGCGCCTCAGATAATCCGGCTGACGGGTTTGCCTACACGCGGGTGGCGGTGAAGCCGGAACTTTCTTTCGTCACGCTGGTTCCCGACCTCAAGCTCTCCACGGAAGCGGCGCGTGGTCTTCTGCCGAAGGAAGTGCCGTTTCGTCAGGCGGTCGAAAATGTGCAACGCACGGCGCGAATTACGGCGGCGTTCTGTACCGGCGATTACGATGCGCTCCGCGGGATGTTCATCGATCATCTGCATCAGCCGTTTCGGCAGGTGCTGATTCCGGGATTTGCAGACATCCTGGGGGCGGCTCGGGAGGCGGGAGCTCTGGGGAGTTTCCTGAGTGGCTCCGGATCCTGTCTGATGGCTGTCACGCTGGGAGAAGAGGAGGCCATTTCCCAGGCGATGTTGACGACCGCCCAAAAGCACGGACTATCGGCCCGGGCTCTCGTCCTAAAAGCGGATAACGAGGGTGTGAAAATTCTCGATCCGTGACGGTACGAATGAGTCGCCGGTTTCAGCCTGGCGCTAAACCTTGATCTTCAGTCCACGACGCCGAAACGTGGGTTGATCGAGATTCTCGCCGCGGTACATCGTCTCGTGGGTCTTTTCAAAACGACCCCGCGTGGCTGATTCAAACTGCATCTCCTCCTGCTTGGCGACGAAACGACGGGACGTGCGACCTTGGCTGGGAGTGAGTGCGGGCGCGGGAATGGCAACGGGTGTTTCGACCGGGGGCAGGGATTCCGGCTGAACATTCGATTCGTCCTCGCTGACATGATTAATCGCCGTGACCGGCGCAGGCTTGGTCTTGGCGGGGGAGGCGGGACGCGAGGGCTTCGCTTTGGGGGAATCGGTTACCGCGATCGGTGAAGCAAGCTTGGCGGTCGCTTTCAAATCGGGCATGGGGACGGTGGCCGTCTGCGGCTTTCTCGCTGGTGTGGCCGGGGGAAAATCCGCTGCGACTTCTGCGGGAATCGCGGCGACGGGCGCCGTCATGGCCAGAAGCACGCTCATGCGGACCTTGTCGTGATTTTCTTCATCCAGGCTCGCGCTGGTGGCGATGGGAATATTGACGGGAAGGAGATCCTTGAGGGCGCTGACCAGTTCCTGGACATCGGAGAGGCCGAGGTCGCGGGTGCCGCTGACCGCGACGATGGCGTGGTCGATCTGCTTCCAAATCTTTTCATCGGCAAGGAGCGGGCCCTCGAGTAATTCGCCGATCAGGTCTTCCGTGCAATCACGGATACTTCCCTCGACATGGGCTACCCAGCAATTTTCGAGCACTTCGGAACCGGCATAGCGACCGTAGAGGCTTCGGACGTCGGCGAACGAGAGCTGAATCAAGCCGCGCTTGCAGACGACTTGCGAGAGAGCCTGCGCCGTCTTGGCCAGCAGCTCATGCATGAGATGAAAACCGTGCCGGATATTTTTCCGGGTCGCATCGTTGTCCGCCAGCCGGTCGCTGGAAAGGACGAGGACGCTATCGGCTTCCCGGCGCATCTCGGCGATGGCCAGGGTCGATTTTTCGCGCCGGGCCCAGCCTTCAAAGGCAAAGGGCTGCACGCCTATGACGATGACTTTGGCTCCGGCTTCGTGACCCAGTTCAATCAGGCGCTCCGCCACCGCGACACCGGTGGAACCAGCGAGACCCAGGACGAGGATGATGAAGTCGCATCCCCGGGAAACCGCACTGAGCTGAGCTTCTTCGAGCGCGACAATTTCGCGCGCAAGCTGGAGGTCTCCGTTGCAGCCGAGGCCATGAACCAGGCTTTGCCCCAGCAGGTGGCGATTGGGCACGACCGATCCTTCGATGGCCAGTTGATCCGAATCGAAAACCCATAGGTCTTGTCCGGGACGACCGTGGAGAACAAGTTGATCGCAGACCGCCGCACCGGTCTGGCCGAGTCCGATGATCCGCACCCGGTCGGGAAACAGTTGGTCGGCCTTGTCTGCGAACGGTCCGTCTTGGGTGAATTCGATCATGGTATCATTCTCCTTTAGATGAGTCTCATGCTGGCGAGGGCTTTTCGTAAGGACTGGCCGACACGGGCGAGACCGCGACGGGAGGGGAGCTCCAGTTCAGCCTGGCGCGCGTATTGCAGGAGTCCCAGGATTGTACTCAAATCGGGACGGCGCCCGTAGTTTTGATCGCCATCGAAAGGAGATTGGTGGGCCAGTTCGACCGGGCAGGGGAAGATCTGGGTGGCCAGTTCGACAAGGCCCTTGACCTGGGAGGCGCCGCCGGTGAGGTAGATGGTTCCGGCAAAATCCGCCCAGAAGGGCGCTTGCTGCAGGTCTTCCAGGATGATCTCAAAAATCTCCGCCTGACGGGCCTGCATGATGGTGTTGAGAGAGGCCCGGTAGAGTTTCCGTTCCTCAAAATTATACGCGCCGGGGAGGGTGATGCGGTCGTCGCCTTCCTCTGGATCGAGAATCACGGAGCCTTCGTTCTTTTTCAGCAGTTCCGCCTTGGCGTACGGAATTTTCAAGCCCGAGACGATGTCATTGGTCAGGTGATCGCCGCCCACCCCGAGCACGCCGGTGTGAACCACCGCACCTTTTTGGTAGGCGATATAATCCGAGATACCGCCGCCCAGGTTGATGACCACAGCACCGAATTGCTTCTGGTTGCGCGTAAGCACGGCCTGGGCCGTGGCATAGGAACTCAACGCGTAATTCTTAACGTCGATGCTGAGTTCCTTGACACAGCGGATGGTGGTTTGGAGCCGCGTGGCCAGTCCGTAGACCTGATGAAAATGGGCGGTGAGCTGCTTGGAGGCCAGCCCGATGGGATTGTCGGTGGTCGATCCGTCATCAAGGACGTAATGCTGCAGGAGATGATGGACGATGGCGTGGTCGGTGGGGAGTGGCTGAGAGGCTGCCATGTCGTGGAGCTCCTGCACATGTTCGTGCGTGATTTCGTCGCCATCATTATTGATCAAGGTGGTGACGCGCGTATTGGATGAGCGGACGTGCGCACCGGATATCGCGAGATAAACCTCGGCGATGACCACGTCCGTCTTCAGTTCCGCCTCGGCCAGGGCGTCCCGCACGCAACCTTGCGCCACTTCGAAATCGACGATCTCGCATTTGCGCACCTGACCCGAGGTGGACTCGCCGATGCCCAGCAACGCGAGCGTGCCATCGGGACGAATTTCTCCCACGGCGGCGGCGACCTTCGTGCTGCCGACTTCCAGTGCGACAATGATATTGCGTGATTTTCCCCAGAACATAATGGTTTGTGGTTAAGGGTCAGGATTTATTGGTAAAAAGTGACGGGAACGTTGTAGTTGGGAGTGAGATCGACGGTGCGAATGGTGCGCTGCTGGAAATCGGGATGGTAGATGATCTGCTGGAGCCGGATGAGTTGCTGGTCAATGCAATCAGTCCGGAAGGTGATCGACATGTCGCGTGTGGTGACCATCGTAATCGAAAGCGGGTCGCTGAGGTTGATGGTGCGGATATCGATCAGGGTGTGGAGCGGCGTGTGATCGATCGCGTCAAGGATCTGGAGGGCGCAGGCCATGCTGGGCTGTTCAAGCTTGGTGCCCGGCTCAAACTCGGCATTAGTCATGCCGATGATCTCCGGCAACATCTGGGGCGTCTCGTCTTCACGCGGCTTGAGGACGATCCCGTCGCGATCCAGGTAAAAGGTCTCCTTGGTTCCGAGGTCGCTGTTCAGGCCGACGATCTTGACCACCGGGATGCGTTCGTGGATGAGGATGGTAAGCTTGTCCGGGAAATGGCGCTCGACCGTGGCATGCGAAACATAGGGCAGTTTTTCGAGGTCCTTGGTGATTTGAGGCAGGTTCAACGTCCAGAGATTCTGCCCTGTTTCGAGACCGGCGGCCTGGCGGATCAGCCGTTCGGAGAAATGGCCGCGAGGCTGAATCTCGATTTCATTCAAGGTGTAGTGGGGATTGGAATAGAGGGCCTTGTTCAGGATGAAGCCAACCCCAAGATGAAGCCCAAGCCCCACGGCGACGATCATCGCGAGGACCAGTCCGCACCAGACCGTGGCCTGCACGACCTGTTTCTGCGAATGCCGCTTCTTGGTCGTGGTGTGCAGAATGTTGATCTGCTTCTGGCGGGAGCGGGAGCGATGGCGGCGGGTCATGCAGACCTCTCTTTCCGCCGGGCGATCCAGGAGAGTTCAACGATCCTGCGGCAAAGTTGCGGGAAGGAGATGCCGGCGGCAGCGGCTGCCTTGGGGAGCAAGCTCGTGGCCGTCATGCCCGGAATGGTATTGATTTCGAGGCAATAGGGAAGCGTGTCTTTCTCGAGAAGAAAATCGATGCGGGAATAGACGGCATCGCCCACCGATTGATGCGCCGCAAGGGCATAGCGCTGGATCAATTCGGTGATTTCCTGCGGAAGGTGCGCAGGGCAAAAGTACTCCGTATTACCCTTGGTGTACTTGTTCGTGTAATCGTAGAAACCGGCGAGTGGATGAATCTCGACGATTGGGAGCACCTGGTCGCCAAGGACGCCGACGGTCAATTCCCGGCCCGTGATGAGCTGTTCGACAAGGACGGATGAATCGAATTTCAAGGCATCGTTCACGGCGGAGGCGAGTTCCTCCCGGGTCGTGGCGGAGCGTGAGCCCACGCTGGAGCCCTGGGCGTTCGGCTTGATGAAAACGGGCAGAGGGACGGTGACTTCGTCCAGGCTGTGGACGAGTTGGCCTGAAGGCGTGGGCACGCCGTGGTGACGGAACTTTTCTTTCGTCTTTTCCTTGTCGATGGTGATGCGGCTGACCTCGGCTCCCGCGCCGGTGAAGGGGATGCCGCGCGCATTGAGGATGTCCTGGACCTGGCCGTCTTCGCCGAACGTGCCGTGAAGCGAAATGAAGGCGAGGTCGGTGCCATCGGGAATGACAAAATTCTCGTCTTCCACAATCACTTCGCTCACGTCGTAACCAGCTTCGCGCAACGCGATGACGCAGGCGGCACCAGTGCGGAGGGAGACTTCACGTTCAGCGGAGGGGCCGCCCATGAGCACGGCAAGTTTGTGAGGTTGATCGCTCATATTAATTTTCCTCTCCCAGGACGATGACCTCGGTGTGCAGGTCGATCTGGCGCGATTCGCGGGCGCGGCTCTGGATCAGCGCGATGAGCTGCAGGACGTCCTCCGCGGTGGCGCCCCCGTCATTGACGATGAAATTGCCGTGGACTTCTGAGACTCGGGCCGGTCCGACGGAAAGATTCTTGAGGCCGAGTTCATCGATCAGCTTGCCCGCTGGCAACGGCCCCGGATTCTTGAAGATGCACCCGGCGCTCGGCGCGGCGGGTTGCGAGGTCCAGCGTTTGCCGGAGTAGGCCTTGAGCTTTTCGTTGATCTCGTCCTTGGAACTCGGCTTGCCTTTGAGACGGGCGGAAAGAGCAATGTGATTCTGGAAATGAGGCACGCTGCGGTAATGGATTTCCATCTCTTCTTTTTTGACCTCATGGACATGTCCAAGCAGATCCATGCTACGGACGCTCTCGACCACTTCCATGGTCCAGCCCTGCATGGCACCGGCATTCATGCGCAGGGCGCCGCCGAGGTTGCCCGGAATGCCTTCCATGAACTCGAACCCACCGAGGTTGTGCTTGCGTCCATCCGCCACGATCTGCTTCAGCCGTGCGCCGGCGCCGACCGTGACGTACTCGCCTTCAACTTCAATCCGGCTAAACCAGGGTCGGCCAAGATGCACGCAGAGCCCGAGAATTCCGCCATCCCGCACGAGGAGATTGCTGCCGCGTCCGATGAAGGTAACCGGAATGGCGCGGTCATGCGCGAAGCGAAGACCGGTCTTGAGGTCTTCTTCGTCCTCCGGTTCGAACCAGAGTTGCGCGGGGCCGCCGATCCGCATGGTGGTATGCTTGTGCAAAGGTTCGTCCCGCTTGAGAATGCTCTCAGGTTTGATCAGGGCTTTTAATTCAGTGTACCAGGTCAAACCTTGGGCGAGATGCTGCGCCACGCGATGGATATCGCCCGCGCCGAGGGTGATCACGAGATCGCCCGGTTCGAGCGCCGCATTGACCGCGCCGCGAAGTCGACCGAGGGTTGGCTCGTAGTGGACTTTCGGGTGATGGGCGGAACGAATCGACTCCGCGACTGATTCGCCGGTGACGCCTGCCATGGCCGCTTCGCTGGCAGCGTAAATCTCCGTAATAAAAACTTCCGAGGCGTCCTGGAAAGCGCCGGCGAATTCGCCGAGCAAGGCCTTGGTTCGCGAATAGCGGTGCGGTTGAAAAAGGGCCAGGACCCGCTTCCAGCCGCTGTTTTTCGCTGCGGCCAGGGTCGCCTTGATTTCGGTGGGGTGATGCGCGTAATCATCCACCACCATGTAGTCCGCAGAACGATACTTGACCTCAAAGCGGCGTGCGGCACCGCGGAAATCGGCCAGTGCACTCACGATCTGGTTCCAGGCGACTCCCTTTTCCGTCGCGAGGGCGATCACGCCGAGGGCATTGCACACATTTTGTGCGCCCGGTACGCCGAGCGTCACTTCGCCGAGAAGCTGGCCGCGACGCAGGACTGCAAACTTGGAGGAAAAATTCTCCAGCCGGACATCCAAGGCGCGGTAGGTGGCCAAATCGGAAAGACCATAGCTGATGGCCTGCCCGTTATGGGAGCAGAGCAGCATGGTGTTCTTGTCGTCCGCGCAATAAATAATGGGGCCCGTGGTGCGTTCGCACAGCGTCGCGAAGACCTGCACGATTTCCTCGATGTTGTGATAAAAATCGAGATGCTCTTCCTCAATGTTGAGGATGAGGCTGGCCTCGGGCGCAAAAAGCGCCAGCGTGCCGTCGCTTTCGTCGGCTTCGATCACGAAAGGCTTTCCCTCCGTCCACGAGGCATTGCTGCCGAGGAGCGGAACCTGCGCGCCGATGTAGTGGGACGGATTGCGGTCGGCCTGGCGCAGGACGTGGGTCAACATGGAGGAGGTGGTCGTTTTGCCATGACTCCCGGCCACCACGTAGGTGCTCTTGGTGTCAGCAAGAACGACGAGACATTCCGCCCGGCGTACGCAGATAATCCCTTGTTCCACCGCAGCTTTGCGCTCGGCATTTTCGGCCATGATCGCCGATGAGAAAACCACCAGGGCCACGCCTTTGACATGGGAGGCGGCGTGTCCTTCGAAATATTCGATGCCATCCGGAATGTAAGAAGAGGCCTCTTTCTGCGGTACGAGATCCGAGCCGGAAAGGTGATGGCCTTGTGCCAGGAGCAGGCGGGCCAGGCCGCTCATCCCGCTGCCGCAAACGCCAATGAGGTGAATCCGTTGCGGACCGCTCTTCAGCAGCGTCTCGAGACGTGTTTTCAATTCCGGTTGCATGACGCTTCAATCTCCTCCGCCACGCGCCGCGCGGCATCTTCCCCGGCTAATTTTTGGGCGGCCCCGGCCATCTTGCTTCGTAGTTCGCGACCCGCGAGAATCTCAGAAACGGCCTGATGGAGCGCTTCCGGCGTCGTCTTGCTTTCAATCATCATCCGGGCTGCACCCGCGCGCTCGAAAATACGCGCGTTGTAGGATTGATGATCGTCTGCGGCTGCCGGGTAGGGAATCAAAATGGAAGGAAGGCCGTAATGGCTCAACTCGGTCAGCGAGGCCGCGCCGGAACGGCTGATGACCACGTCAGCCAGGCTGTAAAAATGTTCCATCTGGGTCGAGAAGGCCTGCACGACGGCGATGAGCCGCTGACGACGGTAATTGATTTCCGCGATGTTGACGTCGGCCTGGCCAGTCAGGTGAATAAATTGCACCTCCTCGCGCTGATTATGCCACATCGGGAGTGTTTTGAGAATCAGTTCATTGATGCCATGAGCGCCCTGGCTGCCACCCATGACGAGGATGATCGGCTGGTTGGGATTGAGGCCGAATTTCTCTGCCGCCACGGCCCGATCAATCCGCTCGAGACCGCGCCGGACGGGAGTGCCGGTGACCACGCAATGGGCCTTGCGGAGATAGTTCGCGCAACCCTCAAAACCGAGCAGCGTCTTATTGACCCACGGGGCGATGACGCGGGTGACGCGTCCGGGAATGGCGTTCGATTCGTGGATGAGCGTGGGTAATTGGAGATGGCGTCCCAGTAGCAGGGGAATCGCGCTGGTGAACCCGCCCATGCCGACGACGGCGGTCGGTTGGAAATCGCGATAAACCTGACCGCACTCGCGCCAGCTCCGGACGAGACTTAATCCAAAGGTGAAAACACGCGGTGAAAGAAAACCGGGCCAACCGATGCCGGGCAACGCATGGGCCTGTTGTTCCCCGGCACCCTTCAGGGCAATGGCATCAATCTGCTTCGGAGAAACGAGCAGAAGCGTATCATGACCCCGCTGGCGCAGTTCTTCCGCCACGGCCAAACCGGGGAAAAGATGGCCTCCCGTACCTCCGCATGCGATGGCAATTTTCATGGTTTGTTCGGGATAGAATTACATTCTCACGCTGTAGGCCGTCACGGCCAGCGTGGGGGTACTGTGCGTTTGGTAAATGCCTTGGCGGTGCAAGTTGAAAAGAATACCGATGGCGGCGAGACAAGTCAGCAAATTCGAGCCGCCATAACTGATGAAAGGAAGGGGGATTCCCTTGCAGGGCATGAGCGAGGTCACCACGGCCAGGTTCATCAGCGCCTGTAGCGCGATCATGAGCGTGATGCCAGTGCCGAGGAGCACCCCGGCGGGGTCGGGCGCGTGGATGGTGATCCAGCCACTGCAGAGCACCAGAATGAGAAAAGCGAGAACCACCGAGAGCGTGATCCACATGCCCAGTTCTTCCCCGATGATGGGGAAAACGAAATCGGTATTCACCTCAGGCAGCCAGTACATTTTTTGGCGGCTGTTCCCGAGACCAAGTCCGGTCAATCCACCGGAGCCCAGAGCGATCAGTGCCTGAAGTTGTTGCCATTGTTTGGCATCCACGGGCGAGTTGCCGAGATGGGGATGCAGGAACGCCATCCAGCGCGCGAGCCGTTCCGGTTTCAGGAACGTAAGCGTGAGCAAGCCAGCAAAGCCGAGAACCGGAACGGGCAGGAGATAAATCATCCGGCTTCCGGCCACGAACATGATCGAGACGACGATGGCCAGCATGATCGCGGTCGTGCCGAAGTCCTCCTGCTTGATCATGAGGAGAAAGAGCGGGGCCACGATGAGCATCGGCCAGAGAAAGCCCTTGAGGAATTCGCCCACGCGACGCTGATTTTTCCCCATCCACCACGACAGGAAAAGAATCAGCGCCAGCTTGGCGAATTCCGAGGGTTGATAGGTCCATCCGCCGAAGCTTAGCCAGCGTGGGGAGCCGTTGATCCGGCGTCCCACATGCGGAATAAGGCAGAGGATCAACAGGATGCAGGCAAGACCGAGCGCGTACGGCGCGAAGCGCAACAACTTCTGGTAATCGTAACGCGAGAGAAAAACGCAAACGATTCCGCCGATGGTGAGCCACGCGCATTGTTTGCGCAGGTTGCTGTAGACAGCGCTCATGTCATGGGCGGCGAGGACGGCGCTGGTGCTGGAGAGCATCACCAGGCCCAGGGCAATAAGCCCGAGCATGGTAATCAGCAGCAGGTAAGCGACGTTTCGTTGCATGAACACGGGCGGAATCTCCCTAGGAATGCAGCAGATGGTAGGCGGTCAATCCGCTGATGACCAGAAGATGGAGCGTCAACATCGCGATAAAAATCGTAAACATGAGCGCCGCACACCAGACGCTGAACGCCACCAGGACGTTCAGCGTGATGTTAATCGTTTTGATCACCATGGAAGTGGCCGTTATTGGTCAGCATTGGCGAGCCGGGGCGTCATCGAGGCCGGGCTGGCCTTCAACTGAATCGGCTCTTTGGCCGCCGGTGTTGCCGTCGCCGTGCTGCGGACTTCCTTGGAAGGAATCTTGAGCTGCTTGCCGATGGTGAGCTTGGTTGGATCGCTGATGTTGTTCACGGCCATGAGGGCCTTCGGGGTCGTCTTGAACTTATGCGCGATCTTGGTCAGCGTATCGCCCTTCACAATCGTGTAGCTATGCGAATGGGCTGGTGTTGAGGTGGAGGCAACATGAGCTGTGCTCTTCGCGGTCTTGACCTTGGCCGTTGAAGCCACGGTCGGAGCCGTTGTCGAAGGAGCCGTCGCCGCAACGCTGCTGGAGGTTGCGGAGGCATCCGGGCTCTTCGCCGCAATGGCCGTCGCCGGAATAACCAGCTTCTGGCCGATATGCAACAGATCCGAGTTGAGGTTGTTGGCCGCCTTCAGCTTGGCAACCGTCGTGTGATTCTGGTGCGCGATGCGATCCAGCGAATCGTGGGGCTTCACCACATAGGTCGTGGCATCGGTAGCGGGAGTCGAGGCCGCGGCAGGTGTCGCAGGCGCGGGAGTCGTCGAGGTCGACTCCGCGACAAGCGGCGTGGGGCCGGAGGTCGAGGTGGTTGGCGCAGGAGTCGGTGTGGCACCCATCACGACAGGCTCGGGTGGAGGCATGAGCGACGAGGGAGTCGTGCTCGTGGCCACTGGTGACGAACTCGCGGGAGCAGGCGTCGTGCTGGCAACCGGAGCGCTGGATTCGGTCGTCGTTGCCGTCGTCGTAGCTGCTGCGGTGGGAGCCGGTGTCGTTGTCTCTGGAGTGGTCGAGGCCACGGTCGAGCTGGCGCTGCTGGCGGTCGACGCAGGGGTCTGATCCGATGGAGGCGTCTGGTCGGCGACATTGCCGGGGGCAGGCATCGGGGCTGCATCTGGTGCATTCGTGGAGGCAGGTGTGCCATTCACGACATCACTGTTGACGGTCAGGACTCCCGGAGTCTTGTCGCTCGTTTCGGGGAGGGGGTTCTCGCTGGCAACGGAGCTTTCCGAAGCGGCCTTCGGGCTCTTGGTTGCCTTGTCGGCCATATCGGCCTCGGTGCTTCCGCCCTTGAGCAGGTAATAGGTGGTCATGCCACCGATGACGACGACGTGCAGGGCAAGCACGAAGACGAAGACCGTCATGAGTTTAAGACCGCCGGTCGATTGCGGTTTGAGGTTGCTGTCGTTGGTTTCCATGGTTTTTCTCTCTTTCGTTATGTGTTTGTGGTGGTGGTTGGGATTTAAAGGGACATTTGTTTGGTCTGGGCCTGGACGAGTTCGCGGAACTGGTTGCCGCGATCCTCGAAGTCCTTGAACATGTCGAAGCTGGAGCAGCCGGGGGAAAAGAGAACGGTGTCCCCCGGCTGGGCGAGCTTCTGCGCCTGCGCGATGGAATCGGCTAGCGACGTGGCTCGGACGCAAGGCACGGCGGTATTCCATGCCGCGAAAAGCTTCTCGGTCATCTGGCCGATCAACACAACCGCTTTGACCTTCTCCCGCAGGAGAGCTCGCAGGCTGGTGAAATCGAGGCCCTTGTCTTTTCCACCCGCAATCAGAACCGCGGGCGAACTCATCGCAAGGAGCGCTTTCTCCAGGGCATCGATATTCGTCGCCTTGGAATCGTTGAGGAAAGTCACGCCATCAATCACGCCGACATTCTCACAGCGATGGGGCAGAGCCTTGTACTGGCTGAGCGCCGCGATGGTAGCTTCGCGGGGAACATGGTAGAGATCGGCCACGGCCAGAGCGGCCAGCATGTTCTCCGCATTGTGCTGTCCAATCAGATTCGTGCGCTTTTGCTCCAGAACTTGCTCGCCCCGCGCGACCAGCCAGCCATCGATGAATTGGTAATCGGCTGGTTTTCCAGCGGCGCTGATCGTGATCTTGCGCGCCGCGATTTCCGGCAGGCGCACGTCGACATTCACGATCGCATAGTCATCCGCAGTCTGATTCCGGAAAATCTGCCACTTGGCGACTTCGTATTCCTCCATCGAGCCGTAACGGTCGAGATGATCAGGAGTAAGATTGAGATGAACGCTCACCCTCGGACGAAATTCAACGATATGTTCCAACTGGAAGGAGCTAACCTCGAGTACCATCACATCAAGGTTTGCGCTCTCCCGCACGGCGGCGGAAAAAGCGGTGCCGATGTTGCCGGAAGCGGTCGTGCGCTTTCCACCTGCGGCCAGGACGGCGTTGACCAGTTCGGTCGTGGTCGTCTTTCCGTTCGTCCCGGTGATGGCCACAATCGGGCAGGCGCAAAAACGATAGGCGATTTCAAGTTCGCCAAACATCGGCAGTCCCGCCTGGCGCAGGGCCTGTACGAGCGGTGCGTTGGGATTAATGCCGGGACTAAGCACGCAGAAATCAAAACGCGAAGTCGCCTGTACGCCCGTGCCCAGCTCGACCCCGATGCCGCGTTGACGCAGGGCCTCGGCGCGTGACGAGACCTTCGCGTCGCTCGCGTTGTCGCGCACGGTCACGTCAGCGCCCTTGTCCTGGAGGAGTTTGGCCGCTTCCATGCCGCTAATTCCCAAGCCGAGCACCACGGCTCGTTTTCCGGTTAAGTCCATATAAATTCATTGTGCTTTCAACGCAGTTTCAGCGTGGCCAGCGCCGCCAAGGAGGCGATCAGGCTCAGGATCCAGAAGCGAACCGTGACGGTTGTCTCGTCCCAGCCCTTCAGTTCAAAGTGATGGTGGATGGGCGACATGGCGAAGATGCGCTTGCCGGTCAGCTTGAACGACGCGACCTGCAGCACGACCGACATGGCTTCCATGACGAAGACTCCGCCGGCAATGACCAGCACCAATTCCTGGTGAACGCAAATGGCGATGACACTGAGCACGCCGCCCAGCGCCAGTGATCCGGTGTCGCCCATGAACACGCGGGCCGGATGGCAGTTGAACCAAAGGAAGCCGAGTCCGCTCCCGACCAGTGCGGCGCAAAACACGGCGAGTTCACCCGCCCCGCTCACGGGTTGAAGAAAGAGATAGGTGGCCAGCTTGGCATTCCCGGTGACATACGAGAAAATGGCGTAGGTCATTGCCACAGTGATCGAGCAACCAATGGCGAGACCATCGAGGCCGTCGGTCAGGTTGACCGCGTTTGAGGTGCCCATGATCACCATGGCAAAAAACACCACGGTGAGGAGGCCCATGTCGATCACGGCAGCGGTCTTGAAGAACGGAATATAAAGCCGGTGCCACTCATCGGGATAAGTGGAAAAGAAACCGAGGTATTCAAAAACGAAAACGGCGAGAAGGAGTTGAGCGGCGAGTTTGTGCCAGGGACGAATCCCCTTCGAATTCTTCTTCGCCACCTTCTCGTAATCGTCGGCAAAACCGATGAACCCCAAAAAGATCATCGAGATCAGCGCGAGCCAGACGAGCTTGTTGGTCGGATCGCACCAGAGAAGCGAACTGAGGGCCACCGTCAGGATGATCAGCAAACCGCCCATCGTCGGCGTGCCTTTTTTGCTGCTATGCAGGTCGGCCAGTTCGCGAACTTCTGACTTGAGGCGCAGAGGTTGGCCGAGTTTCAGGCGGGTCAGCAGGACGATCATTGTCGGCCCCATCGCCAGCGACAGCAGGAGAGCCGTCAGGGCCGCAGCCATGGCGCGGAAGGTTTCGTAGCGGAAGACATTAAACGGCTCCCACACATGGGAAAAATTGGAGAGATAATAGAGCATTAGCGTTCGTCCTTTTCCGTCAGCGACTTCACCAGGCGTTCCAGGCCCATGAAGCGCGAGCCCTTGACCAGGACCGCGTCACCCTCCCGGAGGATTGGCTTCAACGCGATCGTGGCCTCTTCCGCATCGAGCGCTCCGGTGATCTGGTTGACGCTCAATCCGCCGGCCAGTGCGCCAGCGGCATACGCTTCGGCATGGGGCCCCACGGCAATCAGCGCCGAAACGCCTTGTTGCGCGGCAAACTCTCCAACCTGGCGGTGAAGCTCGACCGCGTGCTGCCCCAACTCACCCATGGAACCGAGCACAGCGATGCGGCGGCCGGTGGCGGGAAATTCCTTGAGTGCGACAAGCGCCGCTTTCATGGAGGAGGGATTCGCGTTGTAGGCGTCATTGATGATGGATGCCCCGTGCGCCTGCACGACCTGCATCCGCGCTCCGGGCAATTGAACCGATTCGAGCCCGGTGGCGATTTCATTGAGCGTCAGTCCACATTCGATTCCCACGGCTGCGGCGAGAAGCGCGTTGCCAGCCATGATGCGATTCACGACCGGCAATCGAACGTTGACCGAGGCACCGCCGTGCGAGAGATCGAAGACCAGCGCGTCGCTCGTCACCTGGAGATTCTCCGCCTGGAAGGTCGAACCGGGGCCATCGCCGACCCACACCACGCGTGCATTCGTCCGGTGGGCTACGCGGCGGCTCCACTCGTCATCACTATTCAGAACGGCGAGGCCTTCCGGCGGCAGGGCGGCGATCAACTCGGCTTTTTCTGCGGCGATGCCAGCCTGGTCGGCGAAAAACTCAATGTGTGCCGGGCCGATGCTGCTGATCACCCCGATCTCAGGGGCGGTCATTCGCGCGAGAGGCGCAATTTCCCCGGGATGATTCATGCCCATCTCGACGACGCCGAATTCATCGCCTTCATCCAGTTGGATCAAGGTCAAGGGTACGCCAATGTGGTTGTTCAGGTTGCCCGCGGTGGCCTTCGTCTTGAAGCGGGTCCGCAAAACGGCGGCGATCAATTCCTTGGTGCTGGTCTTGCCGCTGCTTCCGGTTACCCCGATGGTGCGGACCGAAAGGAGCTGGCGATAGTTCGCCGCGAAACGTTGCAACGCGGCCAGCGTATCGGGTACTTCGACGAGCCCGAGCGAGTCGGGCACGCCGGAAAGCGAACGGCTGGAAACCAGCGCGGCGACGGCGCCGCGGGCCTGCACGTCGCGAACAAAGGTGTGACCGTCAAAACGATCCCCGTGCAGCGCGACGAAGCAATCGCCCTCGGTCAAGGTGCGGGTATCGGTATGGAGACGATTTACCGGCAGCGCGGGATCGCCCTTGATCACGAGGCCTCCGCAGAATCGTGCCACTTCTTCCAGGGTGCAACTGCGCATCACGCGACCCTCCTCTGCAGGAATTCCTGGACCACCAGGCGGTCGTCGAAGGGATGAAATTGTCCGGCAATTTCCTGTGAAGTCTCGTGGCCCTTGCCCGCCACGCAAACGATGTCGCCCGGCTTGGCCAGGGCCAACGCGCGCGCAATCGCCTGGCGGCGATCAGTGATGCGTTCATGGCGTCCATCGAAGCGGGCTTCGTTGACGCCTGCTTCCATGTGATCAAGGATCACATCAATGTTTTCGTTGCGCGGATTATCGGCGGTGAAGATCGCGTAATCGGCACATTCGACCGCGGCGCGGGCCATGAGCGGACGCTTGAGGGCATCGCGATTTCCACCGCAGCCGAGCACGGCGATGAGGCGCCCCTTCGTGATGCCGCGCAGCACGGTCAGTGCTTTCCGCACCGCGTCGTCGGTATGCGCATAGTCAACGACGGCAGTCACGCCATTGGCCGAGATGAATTTCTCCAGGCGGCCGGGAACCTGCGGTGTATCGCGAAGCCGTTCCACGATCACATGCGGGGCAATGCCCAGCGCCAGCGCACCGCCGATTGCGGCCAGCGCATTGGCGACGTTGAAGGAGCCAATCAGCGGTAGTGTAAAGGGAAAGGTTTCGCGCCCGATGCGCAGGGTGCCTTCAGTGCCCATGGCGGTGGAAACCAGGTCACGTGCTTCCAGTTCGCTTCCAGCCGTTCCTTTCAGCGTGTAGGAAATCACGCGCACGCGGTTGCCGAGCAACTGCATCAGCTTCATGCCATGGGCATCATCCACGTTGATCACGGCCACGCCCGGATTTTCGGTGCGGTCCAAATTCGTAAAGAGCAGGGTCTTCGCCGCAAAATAATTTTCCATCGACTCGTGATAATCGAGGTGGTCCTGGGTCAGGTTGGTGAAGATGCCGACCTGAAATTCGATCGGCTCCACGCGACCCTGTTCAAGCGCATGGGAGGAAACCTCCATCACGGCGGAACGGCACCCCGCCGTCTTCATCTGGGCCAGCAGGGAGTGAAGATCGAGCGACTCGGGTGTCGTGCGGGAAGAGGGGAGAATTCGCTCACCAATTTCGTAGCGCACCGTGCCGATGAGACCCACGGGAACCTTGGGCTCCGTGAGAAGATGCTTGAGAATGAACGCCGTGGTCGTCTTCCCATTGGTACCGGTAATGCCCGCAATCTTGAGCGCGCGATCCGGGCGTCCAAAGAAGCTGGCCGACATCGCCGACATGGCCCGCCGCGCGCTCTCCACCTGGATAAAAGTCGACCCACGGCCCACGGCAAAGCGGGGATTCTCAAGAACCACGGCGGCAGCACCTTTGTCGCAGACTTCGGTGATGTACTGATGACCATCCGACTTCCCGCCTTTCCAGGCAAAGAAGACGTCGTTGGGCTCGACCCGCCGCGAGTCATAGCGCAGGGCGCGGATCAGACGGTCGACCGGGCCCTGGATGGACTTGGTCTTCACGTCCTTGAGAATATCGGAAAGTTTCACGGCTTACGGGGTGTTGGAAGTTAAAACGGGCGTCGTGGCCGGAATGTCCGCCGGCAGGTTCAAGAGCTGTGCCATTTGCTGAGCAATCGAGGCGAAGACCGGCGCGGAAACCTCGGCGCCGTAGTACTTGGTGGTATGAGGTTCGTCGACCATCACGAGGGCGACAAACGCAGGATCCTCGGCCGGCATGAAACCGATGAACGAGGAGACAAACTTCGTGTGGGAATAGGCGCCATCCACGAATTTCTGCGCCGTGCCGGTCTTGCCCGCAAAGGAGTAACCCGCGCCGGTCGAATCGCGGATGTGGATGGCCTTGGCTGTCCCGTCGATCGTCACTTGTTGCAAGGCCCGTGCGACCTGATGCGCGACGTCGGGGCTGATGACCTGACGAACGATGTGCGGCTGGTAGACCTGCATGACATGCCCGTTCTGGTCGGTGACTTTTTGCACCAAACGCGGTACGACCAGTCGTCCGCCATTGGCGATGACACTCATGGCGGAGACCATCTGGATCGGAGTGGCGGCCACTTCCTGGCCCATCGGAATGCGGGTGATCGACAGGGCGCTCCACTTGCTGATGGGGCGGAGCAATCCAGCCGATTCTCCCTGCTGCTCAAGCAGATTAGTCCGCTGTCCGATACCAAACGCCGTCGCGTATTTGTAGAGCTTCTCTTCGCCCAATTGCAGACCCAGCTTGGCGAAACCGATGTTGCTCGATTGCGCCATCACCTCGAGCACGGGCAAGGTGCCGTTCTTTTCATCGTCCTTCAGCGTCCGACCGTAATAGGTGAAGGTGCCGTTTTCGCAATTGATCGGCGTGTTGAGATTAACCAGATTTTCATTCAGCGCCCCGGCCAGCGTGATGATCTTGAAGATCGAACCCGGTTCGACCATGTCCGTGATGCAGCGATTCCGCACCGCATCCTGCTTGAAGGTGCTGCTGTCGTTCGGATCGTAGGTCGGACGCGATCCCATCGCCATGATCTCGCCCGTGTGGGGATCCATGACGATGATGTAAGCGGCATTCGGCGTATACGTTTGCACGATCTGGTCGAGTTCATCCTCGACCACATGTTGAATCGCCATCCGGACGGTCAATGTTACATCGTAGCCGTCGACGGCAGGCGTTTCCGGGCTCTGGTAACCGGCGATCTCATGCTTCAGTCCGTCACGCTCAACCCACCGTTCGCCCGGGACGCCGCTAAGCGCCTTGTCCATTTCCTTTTCAATGCCGGAAAGTCCATGCCCGTCTCCATCGACAAAACCGAGGACATGGGCCGCCAGGTCGTTGTTGGGATAATAGCGCTGGTCATGCGGGGTAAAGATCAGGCTGTTCCACTTCAAGTCATGCAGTTTCGCAGTTACATCTTCCGTCAGGTTATCCGCCACGTTCCAGTGGCGGTTGCGGGGATCAAATTCGGAGGTGAGTTGTTGCTCGGGGATCTGCAAAATGCCCGCCAGTTGCGCCAATTGTTCTGCGGGATGGTCGAGGAGCTTTCCGTCGAGAAAGAGATCGGTCTTCACCCGCGTTTCAGCGAGGAGATTGCCGTCATTGTCAAAAATCGATCCCCGTTCCGGGGCGATCTTTTCCGGATGCAGATGGTTCTTCACCGCCATCTTCCAATAGCGGTCATGGGAGACGAGCTGGATTTGGATCAGGTTCAGGGAGATGACCGTGAAGCCGCAAGCCAGGCAAGCCAGGATCCAGATGGCGCGGGTGCGGTGTTGCATGGTGAAGTTAGTGGATCACCGGCGGTGTGGCGTTGGCCGTCGCCGGGAGGGAACTGAGGTTCAGGGCGGTATTCGGCATCGTCCCGATCTGGGCCAGGCGTGCACGGGTGTTTTGATCCAGGCGAACCCAGTTCGCGCGGCCATCACCCCAGGAAACGAGGCTGGAATGCATCTGCGCGAGGCGCCGCTGGAGGAGCTTGGGGGATTTCATGCCGACGAGGTCGCCGCTCAATTCCGCATTGCGCGTGTTGATCTTGTCGAGCTGGAGCTGCAGCCGGTGCGTCTCCTCGGCAAGATGCAGGTTGTAGTTCTTGGACAACATGTAAAACAGGCCAAGGCCGGCCAACATGCTGGCGATCAGGACCCACTTCACCACACCCATCCAGTGCAGGGACTGGCTGTTTTTCATGCGATTGCGGCTCATAGGATTGGCTCCTTGTTGCGGACGGCGACGCGCAGACGGGCGCTGCGGGCGCGGGGGTTTTTCTCAATCTCTTCGTTGCTGGGCAAAAAGCGCTTCACCCGGTCCAGGTGATGGGTCGGGTTCTTCACCGTGTTGGGGTGCCGGGGCGTATCGAGCCACTCCGAGCCCCGTTCCCGCAGGAACTGTTTGACGACACGGTCCTCTCCCGAGTGAAAGCTGATGACAGCAAGCACGGCTCCGGGTTTCATGATCTCCACCGCCTGCGGCAGGGCCGCTAGCAGCGCCTCCTCTTCTCGGTTGACGGAAATTCGTAAAGCCTGGAAGACCTTCGTAGCCGGATGTATTCCCCCAGCTCGTCGGTGTGGAAGCGTCTCGGCCACCACCGTTGCCAGATCGGTGGTGGTGCGGAAGGGCGCACGTTGGCGCCGTGCCGCCAGGGCCCGGGCCACCCGCCTTGCTTCTCGTTCTCCACCATGTTCATAAAAAAGTCGGCTTAGTTCACCTTCAGGAAGTTCGTTCACCAGATCGGCTGCTGTCGGCCCGCCGCGCCGGTCCATGCGCATATCGAGCGGTCCCTCGGCCCGGAAGCTGAAGCCCCGCTCCGGGGCGTCCAGTTGCGGCGACGAGACGCCAAGATCCAAGAGAATCCCGTCGACCTTGTCCCAGCCGTGTTCGATGCTGCATGTTTTCAATTCCTTAAAGTTCCGTTGCTTCCATGTAAATTGTTCCGGCCATTGGGCCTCCAGCGCCCGCGCCGCGTCTTCCGCGGCACTGTCCTGATCCAGCCCCAGGACCGATGCTCCCCCCTCCAACAGCGCGCGCGAGTGACCGCCGCGCCCGAAGGTCCCGTCGATCCATCGCTGACCGGGACGCACGTCCGCCGCCGCCAGCACTTCTGCCAGCAGCACGGGTATGTGTTCTCCCCCGCCTCCCCCGTCGTCCCCGCTCTTGCTCACCAACTCAACTCATTTTCCAGCGCCAGGCCGGAGCCAGGGCCGGTCGCTTTAATCCCACGAGTTCAAAGGCATTGCGGCGGGCCAGCTTGACTACCGAGGAGCCAATAATCTCTCCTTCGGAATCCTTCTCCGCCTCGAATCCGTAAACCATTTGTCTGCGCACAAGACCTTTGATTTTGATTTCCATATTCCTCGTTTCGCCTGCGTGGTTAAACGACGGACAAGCCGTCGCTGATGCCGCTTTTAGGTGACGAGGAGTAAGGCATCGGTTACATCCTCGTTCGGTTCTGGCCCCTGCCGACACCCGTCGGCCAGGCCCTCGAAAAATGGAGCGGGACAATCATAAGCCAATCGCGCTGAGCGCCTCCTCCACGGTCATCGTCGCCGTGTCCTTCTTTTCCCAGGTGGCTTTGTCCCAAATTTGAAAATGATCAAGGCGTCCGATCAGCACGGCCTCTTTTTTCAGGCCCGCGCCCTCGCGCAGCTTCTCTTTCACCATGATGCGGCCCTGCTGGTCGAACGTGGCGCTTTGGGCCTTGCTGGCCAGAACTTCCACGCCGAGCCGCATCGGATCGGCCGATTTCAGCAGGGAAACCTGCTCCTGCAACCGGCCCAGCCACGAGGCGGGATAGACCTTCAGGCATTTATCCGACGAGGGCAGAACAAACAGGCTCTCCTCAAACGAGGGCTGCCGCCACTCCGAAGGCACGGTGATCCGTCCTTTGGCATCAAAGGCATGCCGGAAGGTGTCCGTGTAGGAGGCACGTGCCAAGTTTGTCATATTTTTAACCACTACCCTTATTTTTCTGCCACAACAACCCACTTTTAGACACCAAGCGGGCTCAAGGGTCAACTCTAATCGTGAAAAAACGTCACTTTTTCCAGAGGAACGGGCTTCCCCACCAAGGCTTTACCGCAAGTGGCCGTTAAGCCCGTTTAAAAGGGGCATTAAAACGACATGAGTTGCTCCCTTTCGGGGAAATGGCTAAGGTTTGCCTCTTCCTATGGCCAAGCATCTTGCCACCATCACTCTCATCGGCCACGACAAGGCTGGCGTCATCGCCCGGATCACCCAGCTTCTCTTCCAGCTGGGCGCCAATATCGAAGCGCTGGAAGAGCAGGTGACCCGCGGCCAATTCAGCATGAACCTCCAGGCTTCGTGGACATCGGCCCGGTTCGACCAGGCCCGGATTCAAGCCAGCGTCGCTGACACGGCCCAAGACTTGGGCATGGAAGCGAAGGTTCACTTTACTCCGCCGGGTCGCCAGCGTCTCGCGCTTTTGGTCACGAAGGAGCCTCATGTCCTGGAAGGTTTGTTAAGTCAATCGGTCAAAAGCCTTGGCGCGCAGCCCGCCCTGGTCATTGGCAGTCGACCCGACCTGGAGCCTCTCGCCCGCAAGCGGAAGCTTCCCTTTTACCACGTTCCATTCCTCGACCGCCCCAAGTCGGAAAAGCAAGTCATGGCGATTTTAGAAGAGCATGCGGTTAATTTTATTGTCCTGGCCCGGTTCATGAAAATCCTCTCGCCCAACTTCGTCTGGCGCTGGAAAAACAAGATCATCAATATCCACCCCTCTCTGTTGCCTGCTTTTCCCGGGGCAAATGCCTACCGTCAGGCCTACGAACGCGGGGTCAAAATTGTCGGCGTCACCGCCCACTTCGTCACGCCACAACTGGATGAGGGCCCCATCATCGCCCAGGAAGTGCTCAAAGTCCGGCCCAACGAGCCGTTGGCCAGTATTGTCAAGCGAGGCCAGGCTCTTGAAACCAAATGCACCCTCCGGGCCGTGCGTTCTTACGTCACCAAGCGCCTCGACGTCCATTGGGGCCGGGTCTACTCTTGATCAAGGAGAACAAAGCCATGTCCTCGCTCATTCCCGGTCTCGTTTCGATCACGTTTCGTAACCTCGCCCCTCCGGAGTTAATCGACCTGGTGCGTTCCGCCGAACTCAAGGCGATTGAGTGGGGGGGTGACGTTCATGTTCCCCACGGCGACACCGCGAGGGCCAGGGAAGTCCGTCAACAGACGCTCGATGCAGGACTTGCCGTGGCGGCCTATGGATCCTATTACCGCTTGGGAGTCAGTGAGGCGCAGGGACTGCCCTTTACGCAGGTTCTTGCGAGCGCGGCGGAATTGGGAGCGCCGACGATACGGGTCTGGGCGGGAAACAAGGGAGCCCAGGAGACAACCGCTCCCGAGCGTCGGGAGATCATCGCCGACGCGTTGCGCGTCGCCGATCTGGCGCAGGAGCAGAACGTGGGCATCAGCCTGGAGTACCACGCCAATACCCTGACCGATCAGCGTGAATCGGTGCAGGAACTTCTCAAGGAATTGGCTCACCCGAATATCGATTTTCTTTGGCAGACGTCTAATGGTGAAAAGGTGGAAGCTTGCCTCGAGCGCCTGGCGGATGTTTTGCCAAGAGTGCGGCACGCACACGTTTTTCATTGGTGGCCGAATTCGGCGAACCGGTTTCCTCTCGCCGATGGTGAGGCCGATTGGTTGAAATATCTGAAAATCCTTTCTCGCCCGGGTAAGGCGATGCCCTGCCTCCTTGAATTCGTCCGGGGCGATAGCCCGGAGCAATTCCTTGAGGACGCCGCCACGTTGCGACGCTTGATCGCAGCCGTGGAGAAGTCCAGCTAATCGTCTTGCCAGGTATCCCGAGCTAGTGGCTCAAAAGCCCCTTCAGATAATCGTAGCTGATCTTGATCGAATCGAATGGATCGCCCGGACAGACATCCTGCTCAACGATGAGCCATTCAGTACCGGCTTTCTCGGCGGCGGCGATGATCCGCTTCCAGTCCAGATTGCCCTGGCCGATTTCGGCAAAGACCGGCTTGTCCTTGATGAACGCGTAATCCTTGAGATGGAGGAGGGGAGCGCGTCCGGAAAGTTTTTCCAGCCACGCCACCGGATCGCCGCCGCCGTACTGGACCCAGTAGGTATCCAGTTCCGCCTTGAGATGAGCGGGATTTGTTTTCTCGTAAATGTAGTCGAGAATCGTGGCGTTCCCCAGTCGCACAAATTCGAGCGCGTGATTGTGGTAGCTGAGCGTGCAGCCATTCCGGGCCAGCACGGCACCTGAAGCATCAAGTTGGCTGATCAGATTTTCCACCGATTCCTGATTGTCAAAATCGATGCCGGCGGGCCAGGGATAAGCGGTATGGGTTGCGCCGATTTGCTTGAGTCGCTCGACGACCGCTTCTGGCTTTTGCAGGATGGATTCAGACGATTCATGCGTCGCGCAGACCTTAAGTCCGGCGTCATCCAGGACTTTTTTTGCTTCAGGGTAGGAAATCCCGATGCCGCTGACTTGCACGGCCCGGTAACCAATTTGGCGAACCTTTTCCACGGCCATTTGAAAATCGGGCAGAGTCTTGGTGAAATTGCGCAGGGTGTAGAGCTGCAGGGCGACGTTATCGAGAGTGTAAGTGGGCATGCGGGTTGAGAGTTAACTACCAAATGACAAGAGGAGACGCGAGTTTATCCGTGCGTTTTGCGAAGGAGCTTCATTCACTACTTGAACTAGAGGAACAGGGGGGGCGAATGCAGGCGGCAAAGTGACGGACAGGTTACGACTACCAACCTTGTCATCATCGGAGTCCCTGATATAGGTTAAGGCCATGATGAGTCGAATGACACGAGCCTTGGCGTTCTTAACTTTCACCGGAATTTCGTTGACGACGACATGGGCGCAGCAACCCGCTCTCGATTCACTCAACCTCAATTCCAATCAAGCCCCCGCTGCTCCGGCACCCTCGCCTGCTCCTGTCGCGACGAGTGATGCCTCCACGACCCAGCTTCGCGAGGCATTGCAACTCATGCAGAACGGGCAATTGGACGAGGCGCTGGCCAAGGTGAATGCCGTCATCCAGTCAGCCCCCAACAGTCCCGATGGTTACGGGTTGCGGGGGACGATCTATTCCAAGAAAAAAATGTGGACTCAGTCGACGCAAGATTTCCAAAAAGTACTCGCGCTGACGCCCAACAGTGTCCCGGCCCGGTTCAACCTCGCTGAGTTGAATTTCATGCAAAAGCTCTACGATCAGGCCCGTCCCGGCTTTCTTGATCTCGAAACTGACGCTGACTTGGGCGATCTGGCGACGTACAAGGTTTTCCTCTGCGATCTCTACGGCGGACATGATGCCATCGCCAAGCAGGAATTTGATGCGTTCAATGACAAAGGCACGGGTGCCTCCTATTATTTTGGGAACGCAGCATGGTTCCTTTATCATCACCAGACGGAAGACGCCCGGGGATGGCTTGTCTCGGCCTCTCACATTTTCGCCCCGGCCAAGCTTAATCTCTATTCGTCCAGTTTGATTGATCTCGGCTATCTTCCGCTGCCCCCGGCACCGGCGGCGAATTAGTCACGGTGGATCGATTGCCAGTGATCAGTCATCGGTTGCTTATCTGGATCCTCGCGGCGCTTTCCATGATGGGAGCGCTGTCGATTGATGCCTATCTTCCCGCGCTGCCCTCCATCGCGCACAATTTTGGCGTCAGTGCGCCTGCCGCGCAACAGACCTTGACGGTCTATCTCTTCAGCTTCGCCTTCATGACTTTGTTTTATGGCACCTTGTCCGATTCATTTGGCCGCAGGCCGGTAATTCTGGTTTCGCTGCTGCTCTATCTCCTGAGTTCCATTGGAGCGGGATGCGCCCAGAACCTGGGTGAACTCCTCATCTTTCGCGTTTTGCAGGGACTATCCGCCGGGGCGGGTGGCGTGGTCGGGCGGGCCATAGTCGGCGATCTTTTATCTGGAGCAGAAGCCCAGCGGGCCATGGCTTATATGTCGGTGATTTTTGGACTGGCTCCGGCCATTGCGCCGATACTGGGTGGTTGGCTCCAGGCAGCTTTCGGCTGGCGTTCCATCTTCATGTTCATCGCGCTCTTCACCCTGATATTAATGGTGATCTGTTATTATCTCCTGCCGGAAAGTCTCCCCCGCAAGGATCGCCATGCCTTTCATTTCAAGGTTATTGTCGCGAACTACTGGGAGGTCGGTTCTCATGCGCGATTCATGGTCCAGTCCCTGGGTAACGTCCTTTCGTTTTCCGGCATTCTCATTTACGTGGGCGCGGCTCCCGTCTTTGTCATGAACATTCTCCATCTTTCGGTGAAGGATTTTGGCTGGCTCTTCATTCCACTGATTGGAGGCATGACGCTGGGTTCGTATCTATCGGGATGGTTGAGTCATCGCGTCACGGCGGCGACCTTGATCGGCGTGGGCTATGGAATCATGTTCACCTCGGCCTTCGCCAACCTGGCCTACTCGTGGTTTTTTATCGCGGCGATCCCCTGGGCGGTGATCCCGATGTTTTTCTATGGGATCGGCATGTCCCTGGCCATGCCAGCCATGACCGTCCTGACTCTCGAGATGTTTCCCCGGGTGCGCGGCCTCGCTTCGTCGCTTCAGAGTTTCCTGTTCATGAGCATCTTTGCCATCGGCTCCGGCGTGATTTGTCCGCTGCTCTTTGACAGCGCCTTTCACCTCGCCTCGGGCGTGATCGTGGGATTGATCTTGAGTCTCCTCTTTTGGTGCATGGGATCACGTCTGCCTGCGTGAACATTGGCATAATCATCCGCTCTTGCTTACACTTGGCCATCCATGAGCTCCCCTTCCGACTTCGGCTATTGGTCGCTCCTTCAACGGGGCATGATGCTCCGGGACACGGGACGGTTTGCCCAGGCGGAGAGTTTTTTTCAGCAGGCCATCGGTCTCGATCCCGACAGCGCGATGGGCTACCACCAACTCGCGTTTTGTTACTGCAACTGGGATGGCCACGCCAAAAAAGCGCTCAACACCATTGATCGCGCAATTGCGCTTCAACCGGGCACGGCCAGCTACCATGCCTTGCGGGCGTGGATTCTCGGCAACCTCAACCGGCACAAGGACGCCGTGAAAACGGCGGATCAAGCCTTGGGTCTTGATCCCCACGAAATCCTGGCCTGGAACGCCAAGACCCGCGCCTGCTGTGCCCAGAGTAAGTGGCGCGACATGGAAGCCAGTGCGCGTGAAACCCTCGCGGTCGATCCCGAAAACGATCTCGCCGCCAATTTCCTCGCCATCGCCCTGCGGCATCTGGGGCGGCGAGCCGAGAGTGAGCAGATTATCGCCCAGATTCTTGCGCGGGTGCCGGAGAATCCGACCGCGCAGACGAATGCCGGTTGGTCTGCCCTGGAGGCGGGAGATCACCGTCGCGCCAATGAACATTTTCTTACCGCGCTCCGGCTTGACCCTCATTACGAGAATGCCCGCACGGGACTGCTCCAGTCCTTCAATGCGCGCGTCTGGTTTTTCCGGATGTATCTCAAGATCATTACGCCGATCAGACGGATGCAGACCGTGGGCCGCTACACCACGGTCATCCTGATCTATATCGTCTATCGGGTCGTGGTCACTCAGCTTGAACATCTCGGTTCGCTCGGGCGACAGGTGGCCCTGGTCGTGATCGGATTCTACATTTTGCTGCTCGTCTTTCCGCGTTCGTTCGGAAATCTTTTTCTCCTCCTCGACCGGTTCGCGCGCCACGCGCTCACGCGCAAGGAAAAAGCCTGGTCGGCGGTGGCGGCGCTCTTTTATGGACTGCTCTTGTTTGAAGCCTATGTTGAGGGCTACTGGATTCCGCTGGTGCTTCTCCTCATCCCCTCGGCCTGCTACCTTTGGAGCATCTTTTTTCCATCCGAACGGCTCATTCCCCAGAGCGCCGATCCGGTGCCTCTGGGCTAGAGTATTCTTGTTTTGAGTAGACGCTGGTCATTTCATCCCGAAGGGATGTCAGCACGGTAGCCGGTGGTTGAGCGTAGCGATACCACCGGATTTCTTGGCCCTCATATCATAGATCCCGAAGGGATCGTAGCGCGATACGAACTTCTATTCTCCATGGTTCTGTCACTCTTCCGGGGTGAGGACGATGGTCTGACCTTTCAGGTGGTATCACTCACTGGGGTGGGTTCAACCACCGGCTAGGGTGCTGACAAGCCTTCGTCGTGTAGTCAGCGACAGACCACGATTCTATGTGCGCCTAGTGAAAGAGAATAAGCTGTAATGCTGATTTAAATCCAACTTACTTCTTCGGGATCTCGGGCGTGAGATCAATCGTAGGGCCGTCGCGGGAACTGAGGGTGATGCGCAAAGGATCGACGCTTTCCAGCGTGATGAATTTCACGTCGGGCCGTTCCTTGAGTACGGCGGCTTTTTGTTCGGGAGCGTAAATGCCCATGTTGATCGCGGGAGGAAGCTTGATGTAGAGCTGGTCATGAGGAGCCGTGGCTGAATAGCCGGAGCCACATTTGACTTGGTAGAGGATGGGAAAATTATAAGCGCCGAGAAGACTGAACGGAATCTCGAACGGATGAAAAATCACCAGGTCGGGATTGACGACTGGGACAATGCAGGCGTCAGGCCCAACTTGCTCCTTGACCCGTTCCCAGTAGCGCGCCGCCTTGCCGGAAAAGAGGAGATCGCGATCCATTTTCATCGCGAAAAAAGTGGGTGGAGGCAGGAAGAACAGCGGGAAGACATAGACAAAAACGCCCGCAGCGGTGATCAGGCGCTGGAAGCGAAGCGTGCCGCCCGGTGGACGCAGAACGAGAAACAAGTGGAGAAAGAATTGGAGCTGGAGAATCTCGCGGAACGGCCATCGCATCGACTTGAGCAGCGGCAAATGGATGAGGATTTCGCTGACCCACAGCGGGCGAATGATCAGCAACGCGGCAACCCCGACCAAGCCCAGGCTGACGCCTTCCAGCACGTTCCACCGCGCACGGCTCATCAGGGCCGGAACGATCGCCCAAGCAGCCGCGCACGAGACAAAGGCGGACGCATAGAAAACGGGTGTGAGGCCAAAGACCAGTCGCATCGGAAGCAACGTGCTGAAGGTCGACAAAAAATAGGAGAAGGGAAAGAGGCTGGCGGGAATCGCAAATTTGCTCATCAGGGCAATGGTCAGTCCTTCTGACCGGGTGGCGTGGGAGAACCCTTCGAGGACGGGTACCAGCAGCGGCGTGAGAATCAAAAGGGCGAGTGCGTAGCCCGCGCCCCAGACAATCAATGGAAGAAAAGATCGTCGATAAATCGCTACGCCAATGGCGAACAGGCTGAGGAAAAGCGTATTGCTCACGGTCGCGGCGAGATGCCCGCCGAGGATATGATGCAGTGAAAAGAGCGTGACCAAGCCAAGTCCTCTTCGCCAGGACGGCTGAAGAATGCCCAGCGCCAGCCATGGCAAAGCGCTATGATTACCCAGGAAGTTCAGCCAACTTGAGCCCGTTGTGAGCACGATCATGCTGTAATTGAAGCTGAGCGTGAGGAGCATCAATCGGGCATCACTTACCTTCAGGCCGAGCTCGTGCCGGAGAAAATCGGCCAGGCAGACAAAACCCGCAGCGGAGAGCATGAGAAAGAAAAAAGCCACCACGTCCATGATCAGGAAATGGGCCGGGGTGTTGGCCAGCAGCGAGGCGAGAAGATAGACGGGATGCCAGACGAAACTGGTGCTGTCGCGCAAGAGGTTGTAATTCCCTCCGTAGATATCATCCGCGATAAAGGGCGACTGCCCATGGGCCATCCGGAGCCCCATGCCGGTAAAGAGGGGGAATCCTCCATCGAAATTATCGTCCGTCAAAAAATAGAGCGGTCGCCAGATTTCGAGCAGGCCGAAGATCAGCGCCGCGGCCCCCAGGTTCTCCCACAGCAGCGTCCGCAAGGAAGACGGAGTTTCGTGATCTTGGGAAAGGGGCGTCTCCGGCATCACATTCACCCTAGGGAAAGCCGTTTGCGGAACCGATCTCAAAATCGCTTGAAACGGATTTTGAACTGCACGTGCGTTTTACGCGCCCGTATTGGGCCCCGCATTGCGGACATACGCGACCCACACCGCAATGATGACCACAACGAGAAAGATGCCGACAATGATAAAGAAAAGAATCATGTCCCGCTGTCGCTGACGGGCCAGGTTGCGCTTGCGGGCGGGAGTCGGTTCGGCGGGGCCTCGCAGATCATGATTTTCTTCCTCCAAGCGCCAGACCGGTGGCTCGGAGGGCTTCAGCACACCCGCGGCAGGCGGCTCTTCCGACTGGCGTAGCGATTCCTCCAGTTGATATTTCAGCTCGGCCAGTTGACGCTCCTGCTCCGCCAGTTTGCGCCGCAGGGCATCCAGCGGATCAGGTTCGTTGCGGGACCACGGCATGAAAGCAAAGGGGGTGCGTGGGTCAGGAGCCGGAGGTGGGACGGATCAATGTCGGAGCAAGAGATAGAGCAGACCGATGATGCCGATAAAAAGGGCCATCGGTAGAGAATAGGCAAATCCTTCGCGAACCATGGCCCCGAATGACTTCTCATACCCGGCGCTCTGCGGAACCAGGTCGTCCGGAATGTCGCTGGCCTGGCTTTCTTCGGCCTGACGCAGGGCCGTGAGGCGCGCGCGGGACTGGCTGTAGATCGCCTTGGCCTGATCGATGCGGGCGAGGGCCTTCGTTAATTCGGTGGGAAGCTCCTCGCTCGACCAATCAGCAGGATTGAGGTTTTCCGTCTGGCCGAGGTGATCGGCAAAACTGTCGCGGACGATTTTGATCTGCTCCAGCTCCCGCTTGACTTCAAATTCCTCCCGCTCGAGCAGCACCATGCCGCGGGTCAGCTTCTCGACAATCTCCCGGCGGCCTTCATCAAACTCACGCTGCTTGCGGCTGAGCTCCTCCAGCTCTTTCTTTTGTCGCTCGATCTCCTCCTGCTGGCGGCGCAGGTCGAGGAGCTGTTCCTGGACATGCTGGACCTTGAGATTGATCTCATTCGCGGTGGAGGTGGGATCGCCCGTTTGCTCCGTGGGAAGGAGCTCCTGCTCTTCGTGGAAAGATTCCTCCTGAAGAGGCGTCGGGACGGGGAGTTTGCGGGCCATAAATGAGAGAGGTGGGATTAATCGGGAATGACCAGGACTTGCCCGATTTTCAACGGCTTGCCGGTCAGGATTTCCTTGTTGGCGTCCTGAATTTTTTCCATGCCATTCTTGATATCACCGGGATACATCTTATGGGCGATTTTCCAGATACTGTCACCCTTGACCACCTTGTACGACCGGGCAGGACCGGAAGCCGCATCGGCAGGTGCTGCAGGGTTGCCGGTAAAGTTGGTGGAATCGATGGGCAGCGCACGGGGAGGCGTGGCGGCGGCCGCATTGGTCGCGCCGGCAGGCGGAGTCGCCGTCGCATCATTGGTCGAGGTCGTAGCCGCGACCGGAGTTCCGGCATCGGTAGCTGGTGCGGCAGGAGTTGCCGGGACGGCGGTTGAGTCGGTTGACGCGGCGGCGATGGCCGGAGCCGGTTCAGGAGCTGGATGATGCTTGGCCAGTTGGGTCTGGAGCTTGGCAATCGTTTGCGTCGCATCCTCCACCTGCTTTTTCAGCGAGGCATTGTCCGCTTGGAGGCGGGCATAATCAGCAGCATTTTGCGTGGTTGAATTCGGCAGGCTGGCGGCAAAGGCCTGGCTTTCCTTGTCGATGAGCGTCTTGACTTCCTCCGCCTTGTCACCGGTTGGGGCCAGCTTCAGATATTGCTGAAAATAGAAAATCGCGCCAATCGGATCAGAGAGTTTATCCCCGTAGATGTGGCCTAAATCATAGTTGGCCTGGGTTAGCTTGGGGTTGACGCCGAGGGCGGCCTGGTAATCGAGCGCAGCCTTGGCGGGATCATTGTTATCCAGGTCCTGTTGGGCCTGCTTATAATACGGGTTGCGGGCGTCGTCGTACTGAGCATCTTGGGGGGCAGCGGTATTGCACCCGGTCAGCACGAGGGCTACGGCGGGCATCATCCAGAAATGGCGAGACATAATCCTAGAGTAACAAGCGTGCTTCATCGTGCAAGTATCAATGCCCTGCATCAGGTAGGAGGTTTCCGTTATTCCTCCTGTAGGCTCTCTAAATCAAGCTAGTTCTTAATCGCCGCTAAATTTTCTCCATTTGCGGCACGGTTAAAATGGAACGAAGTTTCGCCATGCAACCATTCAACTTTATATCGCAACGTGCTTGGAAACTGTCGCTGGCCTGCGCGGTGTTGATGGGCGGTACCGCTTGGGCGCAGAGCTCGGGTAGTGTCGATCAAGCCTTTCAGGTCGCACGCAAGGCGGTCAACCCGGAGATTCAGACCCAGGTCGTTTCCGTCTACGGATTAGGGACACCCGATGCCATCCAGAAATGGTACATCATTTTCTATGATCCCAGCATCCCCTCGCACGGTCGGGCCGTGCTGGTGCAAAACAACCAGATCACGAAAACCTATCCGGCCAATGGAGGCACGACCTACTCCTCCAAATTAACTTTTGATCCATCCCGCATCACGAGTGAAGGCCCGGCCCTCAGCGCCGCCCAAGGCTACGCCGCCAAGCATCATATCGCTTACAATTCGGTCACGGCCCTTCTCAAGCAATCGAACACCAACAAGCCGTTCCGCTGGAAAGTGGGGCTGCTTCTCGACGGCAAGAACGAAGGCTATGTCATGATCAATGCCCTCGACGATTCCGTTGCGGATTATGTCCCGCCTGCCTCGGCGAAAACGAATACCAGCGTGGAGGATGGAGCGAAAGGCTTTGGCGATGACGTGAAGAAAACCTTCCTCGGCATTGGTGGCGACTTGCAGGAATTTTTCACCGGCGAGCGTACGGTTGATAAATAGACATCTTCCGGCAGTCTTTCCCTCATTCCCAAAGTGCACTCATAGCATTTTCCATAGCCTGTTGGATATATCCTGAAAGGATAACATTCTATAGCCCAGGGTTGGCGCAGCAGCGCCTACCCTGGGTCAGTCAGTCTTCCCCGCAGCTACCCTGTAGGGGTAGAATCGGCTCTGAATACGAGCATGCTTCAACGCTTTCAGCGTAGGAAAACTTGTGCCGTGTTCCTAGGGTAGGCGTTGCTACGCCAACCCTAGGCTATAGGATTGCCAGCCTTTCAGGCTGGCCACAGAATTAATGAAAACGTCCAGCGCGAAGTGAAATTTCGCGGGAAGAAACATCCGTCGTTGAGGACAGCGGCGGCTACCACGAATCACCGCTGTGGTCGTTCCTGGCTTTAACTGGCTCTAATGCGCTTCCAACCAGTTCGGGCCCGTGCCTGTTTCCGCCACAATGGGAACCTTGAGTTCCGGGAGCGCATTCTTCATCCGGTCCTGCACGACCTCGATGACGTGGTCTTTTTCCGGCAGGAAAAGATCGAAGACAAGTTCGTCATGAACTTGCAGCAGAAGCTTGGTCCGCCAGTTCTCCTCGCGGGCGACACGCGCAATCTGCACCATGGCAATCTTGATCAGGTCGGCGCTTGAGCCCTGAATGGGCATATTAATGGCATTCCGTTCTGCCGAGGCGCGCACCGTGGCGTTCGCCGAACGAATCTCCGGCAGATAACGGCGTCGACCCGTGATCGTTTCCACATAGCCCCGTTCGGCCGCGCGGGCCACGGTTTCCGTCATGTAGTTTTTGATCCCGGGATACTGGGCAAAATAACCATCGATCAAATTCTTCGCGTCGCCGCGCGGAATGCCAAGGCGTTGCGAAAGTCCGAAGGCGGAGATGCCGTAACTGATCCCATAGTTGACCATCTTCGCCTGGTTGCGCTGGTCTTTGGTGACCTCGGCCAGGGGCAGGCCAAAGACCTTGGCCGCCGTCGCGCGATGAATGTCTTCGCCGCTGGTGATGGCCTCAAGCAAACCGGGATCCTGCGTCAGCGCTGCGAGGATGCGGAGCTCGATCTGCGAATAGTCGGCGGAGAGAATCGTGTAATCGCCCACGCGCGGAACAAAAGCGCGGCGGATTTCGCGGCCCTGCGCGGTGCGGATGGGAATATTTTGCAGGTTGGGATCCTGCGAATTGAGGCGGCCCGTCGTGGTGCCCAGTTGCGAAAACGTCGTATGAATGCGGCCATCCACCGGTGAGATCGCCGCAGGCAGCGCCACGATATAGGTGGAGAGTAGTTTGCTGGCTTCGCGATGATCGAGAATTTTCCGGATGATCGGGTGAAGCGGAGCGAGCGTGAGTAGCGTGGCCTCGTCCGTTGCGTATTGCCCGGTCTTGGTTTTCTTCGCTTTCTCCATCAATGCCAGTTTGCCGAAGAGGAGTTCGCCGAGTTGCTTGGGCGACCCGATATTGAAGGTCGTGCCCGCATGCTGATAAATGGAGGCCTCCAGCCGGGCGAGATCGGCGCGTAATTTTTTACCGACCTCGTCGAGTGTCGCCGGATCGAGCCGGATGCCTTCGTTTTCCATCGCGGCAAGGACAGGAAGAAGCGGCGCCTCGATTTCCGTGAAGACTTTTTCCTGGCCGGAATCGTGGAGTTTGGGCGCCAGGATATCGTGGAGTTGGAGGGCCAGATCGGCTCGCTCCATCGCGCGACGGGCGTTGAGTTGATCGGCATCCGGCGCCTCCAGCGCGGCTAGAAAATCTTGCTGGCCGGCCGCGACATCATCGGCGATCGGCGTGTAATTCAGCAGCGACTCGGCGGCGAAATCGAGGCTATGGCGAAGCTCGGGAAAGACGACGGCATGGGCCAGGGACGTATCGAAGAAGATCGCGCTTTTCTCCTCGTTGCGCGTGCGCGGATAGATCGAGAGTTCTCCCCGTTGCGAGGCGGAGGGAACAGGCGGCTCCGGGTTTGCCTCTCTCACGAGATTAAACCAGGCGCGGAGCCCTGGCTTGAGATGATGGCCGATGAGAGTCGTTTCGGCGGCCGTGAAAACGGGAGTCAACTGCGGTAAAAGATTTTTCTGGAAGGGAATGTAGTAGGCCTGCCCGGCGCGATTGGAAAAAGCGAGGCCACGCAGGTTGTGCTTGAGATCCAGATCAAAGGCGATCGCCAGGTTTTTCAACTGGGCGAAGGTTTCGAGCAGGGTGCGCTGGGTCGCGCCGGAGGTGACGATCTGGTAATTGGGATGGGTGTCCTCAATGGTACGGAGGGTGTCCGAGGTAGCCGCCGCTGTCCCTAGCGGCGGTGCTTCCCC
>CAIPBM010000165.1 GCA_903863295.1 uncultured Verrucomicrobiota bacterium
AATTTGATGAGGCTGTATTTCTTCGAGAATATTAGAGATGGAGAGCAAATCTTCTTCGCAAGGATGGAATTGACGATATTGTCCCTTTTCGTAAAACGGAAGATCTAGAAAGCGGATCGAATCCGGTTTGAGCCCGCATATATGACAGGCCGCGCTAGCTTCCTCGCGACGTATGAGGCCCTTAATTCGCCTGATTTCAGAAGAATCGAATTCGGAAGGTCTTTTATTCGCAAGTTGCTCTTTAACTTTTTTTGCTAAATCAATTGAGGACGGGGCATACCCCACTCCTAAATGCCTTTCTATGGCTAGGACCAGATCGACTGCACGATTCGTTTGAGGGTCGGGTACAGCAAGATTTCCAGACGTGGCGTAGACGACGGTTACTTCATTTCCTTGCTGTACCAATCGGCTCAGCGTTCCTCCCATGCAAAGAATGTCATCCAGCGGCTCAGGACTCAATATTAGAGACCGCTTGGGAAATGGTTTCGCTCGTTCCGGCCTAACTGAGTCGTCAGCGTTCGGCTTGCCCCCTGGCCAACCTGTTATTGTATGCTGAAGTTGATTAAAGACTTCGATATTGAGATCGTACGCAGGTCCCATAGCTGTGACCAAATCGGCCATTCCGTGTTCACTGTACTCTGCATCTGTGAGCTTAAGAATTGGCTTCTGAAGACTCTCCGCCAGCCAAATTATCGCCTTTCTTGTTAAGGCAGAAGTCCAGGCGATGTCCCCAACTTTCCAAGGATAACGTATGCGAGTAAGTTCGGAAGCGGCACCCGAATCGACAATGAACCGGGCGTTTTCATGTTTTTGTAGAAAACTGGCTGGCAGGCTATCCGACACATTACCTTCGATAGCCCGACTGATCACATGAGCTTTAGAGGCACCCCAAGCGAGGAGGACTATCTTGCGCGCTTCGAGAATAGTACCCACGCCCATCGTTATTGCGTAGCGAGGCACATTAGTTTCCCCAAGAAAATCTCGAGCAGCATCTCGCCTAGTCAGGCTATCGAGCGAGACGAGGCGAGTCCGGGATTCCGGGCCCGATCCTGGTTCGTTGAAACCAATATGCCCGGTTCGACCTATGCCCAGAATCTGAAAATCGATTCCACCCAATTCACGAATTTTATTCTCGTAGGTCCGGCAATTCTCAAAAATCTGTTGCCGTGTTGCTGTTCCATCTGGAATATGAATATGATCGCGAGGAATGTCTAAATGCCGAAATAATTGTTCTTGCATAAAGTAAGCATAACTCTGCGGATGCTCGGGATGCAGGCCAAAGTACTCGTCCAAATTAAAGGTGTAAACGTTACGAAAACTAACCTGCTCTTCCTGATGCCATCGAATGAGTTCGCGGTAGAGCCCAATGGGCGTAGAGCCAGTAGCCAAACCAAGGACGGTCTTTTTGCCCTCCTCGGAACGGGACTGGATCAAATTAACAATCTCTTCCGCCAACTTCACACAAGCCTCCTTTGAACGGGGATAAATCGAGGTTTTAATTCGCTCAAGCTGTTCTATTTCTGAGGAGCAAGTGGGTAAAGTTGTCATATTTAAAACAATCCGCAAACCGAAACCTGCTTAGTTCGAGTTCGAAGTAAAATCGAACTAAGCACCGCTTTGTTTGCGACAGAATTGTGATGGCAGCACGTTCAAATTCTACGCTCAGTGGCGACTCAGACTTGGGTAATCTAAATTTTTGGATGAATGTTTCTGCAGCACGTGACAATTTGAAGTATCATTGCAAACTTGACCAACTATGATGAAAAAATCGCTAAAACTAAACGCAGTTTCATTTAGAAATTATTGCATCGTCCCTGTTTGTTAGCCATGTAAGGAGCGATTTTTTTTTTAACTTTTCTGCTTTTTTCTAAAATTTGAAAGTTTTCCCGAAATTTGAAAACAGTGATGGCGAGTTTTGTATCCCGAGTGTAGACACGATTATAGATTTTAGTGCGCTAGCAGGAACAGCCAGAAGCAAGTCATCCCAATCTTGGAGGGGGGTCGAAGCCATGCAAGCATGTACCTCGCTCTATCGGCTCAACGCCTCGCTGTCTAAGCCCCTTGTCGCCCAACAGCAGAAGTGCCACGGGATGGGCGCACCTACCTGAAGCATTTTTTCACGCTCTTGCCTGCGGCCACTATCACCCAGATCAGAGAGTTCAAGCCAGCGGCATGGGCCAAAGCAAAGGAGAAAATACCTGCCCAAGCCGCTTGAATCTTTTGGTCTTAGGTGTGTAAGAATCGAGAGCGCTACCACTTTAAGACGATGAAAGTGACCGACGAGAAAGCGGTGGTGATGCGCGGAAAACGTGAGTTAAGCTTCCGCACCTCAACCTTTTTGCTGATGACGATAGGTGCGCGGCGCACGCGCCATGATGCGCCGAAATATCCTCGAGAAATAGTAAGGATCCTCGAAGCCAACAGAGCGGGCGATTTCTGAAATGGCAAGATCGGTGGTGTCGAGAAGCTTGCACGCGCGCAGGATACGGAGACGCCTGTGATAATTAACGGGCGCATAGCCGGTTGTTTGGCGGAAGAGTGCCGAATAGTGGGGGATCGACATTCGCGCGAGCATGGCTAGTTCCGGCAGGCGCGCGGAGCGGTAGAGATGGTCGCGCATCCAATCGACGGTCACCGTCACGCGTTGTTCCGCCGAGATTCCCTTTGAAGACGGAGCCTGGGTGCCTGCGGCGCTAACTAGCGCGTTGCGAACCCACGCGGCGGCTTCTACTAGGCGTGGAAATGCGTAGCCCTGTTCCAGGAAATGGTACGTTTCCTCAAGCGCGTGCGCGACCCGATCCGATTTTTCTGGGGGAAGAGATAGTGTCCCGCCGATGGCGGGCAGACTGAGGTGATGTCTCCAGAAGTCGACTTCATCACCTTCGAGGTGAGCCCAGACAATTGTCCAGGGCCGTTCGGCTGATGCACCATATGAGTGGGGCCTTCCGGCCGGGAGCCAAAGCAAATCGTTGGGCGCGACTGGATGGGCAGGAGACGATCCCAGGCGGGTCCAGCCGTATCCCGCCGTGCAGAGAATGACCAATGTGGAGACAGCCCCTTGAGTTCTTTCAACCTGATGTCCGCGGGCGCGAGGGAAAAGTCCTGCATCGGTCACCCGCAAACCACGGAGCAGGGGATGCCGGGCATGGGCCTGGACGACATCCCGTGGCAGCGCGACAAGGTGTTGTCCGGCGAATCCTTCCCGTCGCAGCCGAACGCGCCGTTTTATTTTCATAAGAAAATCCATTTTATTCCTTAATGCGTCTATTCTTCAAAGCATTTGACCATGATATTATCCTGTTATGCAAAAAGTTAGTGTCCGCAGAGAACCGGTTCGACTGAGCACCTATCGTCCCGCCGCCGCCGATAAAAACCCGATGTTTTTGGAAAAACGGGTCTATCAGGGCTCAAGCGGACGCGTCTATCCCTTGCCGTTCATCGACCGAATTTCCGAAACAAAGGAAGACGTCGAATGGGATGCCGTCCATCTGGAAAATGAATATCTCTACGCGATGATCCTGCCACAGCTCGGCGGGCGCATTCACATCCTGCGCGACAAAACAAACGGCTACGACGCCATCTACAACCAACCAGTGATCAAACCCGCCCTAGTCGGGTTGGCCGGACCGTGGATTAGCGGGGGTATCGAGTTCAACTGGCCCCAACACCACCGTCCCTCCACTTTCATGCCCGCAGACGTGGAAATCGAACGGAATGCGAACGGTTCGGTCACTGTCTGGCTAAGCGAACACGATCCCATGCTACGGATGAAGGGTATGCACGGAGTTTGTTTACATCCGGGGCGCGCCTATTTGGAGCTTAAGGCACGCGTTTATAATCGGACGCCCCTCGCCCAGACTTTTCTATGGTGGGCCAACGTCGCCACCCGGGTTAACGAAGCCTATCAGTCCTTTTTTCCGTCCGATGCCCATTACATCTTTGATCACGCCAAGAGGGCAGTAAGTGAATTTCCCCTTTGTCAGAGCCATTACTATGGAGTCGATTACCAGACGCGGGCCGAACAGGGCGTATCCACCGCGGAAATCCCGACTCAATTTGTCCCGGCGCATTGCCTTCAATCCGCCTCATCCGATTACGTTCCTGATTATCAACCAAACGATCTCTCTTGGTACGCCAACATTCCGGTACCAACCTCCTACATGTGCATGGGCACCAAGGAAGACTTTTTCGGTGGATACGATTACAAGGCACAAGCGGGGCTGGTTCATCTTGCCAATCACCATATTTCGCCCGGCAAGAAACAATGGACTTGGGGCAATCACCATTTCGGTTATGCATGGGACCGAAACCTGACCGATCCCGAGGCGAACAGCGAATACGCGCCCTACATTGAATTGATGGCCGGAGTTTATACCGATAACCAGCCCGATTTCTCGTTTCTCCAACCCGGTGAAACCAAGACATGGAGCCAATACTGGTATCCAATCCAAAATATCGGCACGGTGCAGCAGGCGACCTTGGAATCGGCTCTCAGTCTGCGAGAACTCGACGATCGCGTGCGACTCGGCATTTCCACCACCCGCGTATTTGACCGGGCACGTGTCGTTTTGAGAAGAGGAAACAACGTTGTCTTCGAACAAACGGTCAATCTCGCGCCCGGCTCCCCGTACGTGCACGAATTGAGGGTTGGCAGGAACAAGGCAAATGCTTCCTGGAAGTTAAGCGTCCTGTCTCAAACCGGACAAACCATCATTCACTACGAATCCAAGCCAATCCCGAAGGGAATACCGCCAACTGCGGCCACGGAACCATCACCACCAGCAGAAATCGCCAGCGCCGATGAGCTTTACGTCACAGGACTCCATCTGGAGCAATACCGCCATGCTACGAGCTGTCCGAGTCTTTACTGGAAAGAAGCATTGCGTCGCGATCCAGGCGATGCCCGCTGCAACAATGCGATGGGGTTATGGTACCTGCGCCGGGGCGAATTCATCGAAGCGGAAAAGCATTTCCGTGCGGCCATCGCCCGACTGACCCGACGCAACCCGAATCCTTCCGACGGCGAACCCCATTACAACCTTGGCCTTTGCCTGCGCCACATGGGACGGGACGATGCGGCTTACGATACTTTCTATAAAGCAGTGTGGAACCAAGCGTGGCAGGCGGCAGGCTATCATGCCCTGGCAGAAATAGACTGCACCCGGAGAGATTGGAGTAAGGCCCTCGATCATTTAAACCGGTCTCTGCGCTACAACACCGACAATCTGCGCGCCCGAAACCTAAAGGCGCTCGTGTTGCGTCGACTCAATCTTGCTGGCGAAGCCAATTTCTTGTTGAAGGAAACTGCGCTACTCGACCCACTGGATGGGTGGTCGCGTGACTTACGCGGCGAAGACCTCCCGGGTGACACACAACTTGCGCTCGATTTGGCCCATGACTACGCCCGGGCTGGTTTTTACGCTGATACAATCGGATTATTGGCAAAGCAGACCGCGTCTCCCACTCCCGGCAGCGCACCACTCGTCCATTACACGCTCGGCTGGTTGCATGAAAAGACCGGGGACTTTTCCGCAGGGAAAGTCGCCCGTCTCGCCGCCCAAAAAGCACTTCCGGATTACTGTTTTCCATCCCGCCTCGAAGAAATTGCCGTGCTGGAATCGGCCATCGCCGCTAATCCCAACGATTCGCGTGCGCCGTATTACCTTGGCAACCTGCTCTATGATCGCCGCCGGCATAGGGAGGCCATCGCCCGCTGGGAACGGGCGGTGCGGCTTGAGTCAGGCAATTCGGTCGCTTGGCGCAATCTCGGCATTGGCTATTACAACGTCCTCGCTTCACCGGCTAAGGCTCGCGCCGCCTATGAGCATGCCATAAAGGCAAGTCCGCGTGATGCCCGGCTTTACTTCGAACGGGATCAACTTTGGAAGCGTCTGGGCGTATCGCCGAAAAAGCGGCTGGCGGTGATGGAAAGAAATCGAGGTATTGTTCAGCAACGCGACGACCTCATCATCGAACTTTGTGCCCTTTACAACCAGGTGGGACGCCATGAAGATGCGTTGCGCTTGCTCCAGACACGCCGGTTTCAACCGTGGGAAGGGGGAGAAGGTCAATCGCTTGGACAGCACGTTCGTACGCACCTCGCACTTGGACGCCAAGGTCTGATCGCCGGTGATCCCATCAAGGCTCGATCCCATTTTGAAACCGCTCTGACCGCCCCCGAAAACTTGGGCGAAGCCAAGCATCTTCTGGCCAACCAAAGCGATATTCATTACTGGATGGGTTGCGCTTGCGGCGCCCAGGGCGACGAGAAGTCGGCACGAGCGCACTGGACAAAATCCGCCACGTTTAAGGGCGACTTCCAGGAAATGAGCGTCCGCGCGTTTTCCGAGATGACCTATTATTCCGCCTGTTCCTGGAAAAAACTGGGGCAGAAGTCCCGTGGTCAAAAACTGCTGCGAGAACTACTGACCTACGCCAGAAGCTTGGAAAAAGCCCCCGCGAAAATCGACTATTTCGCGACCTCACTGCCGACAATGCTCTTATTCGATGAGGACCTTCAGGCGCGCCAGACCCTCACTGCTCGTTTTATGCAGGCCCAAGCATTTAAAGGCTTGGGGCGCAAGGCCGAAGCTCGTCGTTTGTTGATGAGCATGCTCAAGAGCGATCCGAACCATGCCGCGGCCCAAGATTTCAGCAGCTTTTTTCGATCCTTTTAACCAGGCAAGATAACCGTCACGATTTGACACCACCTATGGAAACTATCTCTTTTGACGCAAGCATGTCTAAAGCGTTTACAGTATTATGTACCGCCTCCGGCAAAAGCACCCCCATTTGAGGATTCAAAGTTGCTCCGGCGGCGGCGGACGGATCGACCTCGGGATCCTGCCCCGATGTGACCAAGCATGGACCAGTGACAACGCCGACGCCGTTTACCGAACTTGCATTCAGGACGACTTCAGCCTGATTTACCCTGCGCGTGCGATGGAATGCTCGGTAACACATGGGAAGCATCACCAGACCGGGAGGATCTCTTCACTCGACCTGCGCTTCGACGTCGCCATGCGTGGAGTGCTCGGCATTGGCACCCCGCTCGTTCAGCTCAGCCAACGGGAATTAGCCAAGTACCGTCGCAAAATAGCCTTTTACAAACGTATCCGCCCTACGGTGCAGGAGGGAGACCTGTACCGGTTACCAGTGGCAGCCGCCGACGGAATCTCCGCGTGGCTTTTCGTTGCGCCGGGCCAATCTACGGCTGTTTTTTCAATTTCCGTGATCGAACATTTCTATGGAACGTTTTACTTCCTGTCGGTCCTGCGCGGACTCGATACGCGGGCAATTTATCGCTTGATTAATGAGCATGAAAAGGAAATTGGCCGTTTCGGCGGTCTTCAACTAATGACCTTGGGACAGCCGGGCGAGTTCGCTTTCAGCGACCTGACGTGTTTTAATCGCAGCAGGACGCTTTTACTGGAAAGGGTCAATTGACGGAGATTGTTCGTTCAGAGAAAGACGGGTTTTCGCTCATCGGCTTGCGCTCGCAAGCAGTGGAAATAAGCGTCGTGCCTGCACTTGGAGCACGGGTGTTCTCTCTGTTCAATCGCCACACGCGTCGCGAATGGATGTGGTCAGCATCGGAGAAACGGAAACTTTTCTCAAATGCGTTCGGCACCCCCTTTGAGCAGAGCACGCTGACCGGAGCGGATGAATGCCTCCCGACTATTCTACCGTGCCGCTGGAAAGGACGGGATCTCCCGGACCATGGCGAAGTCTGGTCGCGATCCTGGCAGCTCAATGAAGAGGCTCTGGTCACCGGGAATTTAACTACATCAGTGGCATTGCCGCTCACACCCTTTCAATTGACCAGAACCATCTCTCTAAACAACGCTGATCTTCGCTTCGATTATCGGCTGGAGAACAGAGGTGGGGAAAGCGAGTACTTCATTTGGACGTGGCATCCGCTTTTTTGTTTTGAATGCGGTGACTATTTTGAATTGCCGCCTCACACGGAAACATTAAAGGTGGAAATTGCCCTTGACCCCAAAGGTACTCGCGGCGAAACGTGGCCAGTCGAAAGATTGCGCCAAATGGCCGAATCGCAGTCGGGCTATTTGAAGGCATTTGTCCCAGCCGGCAACGGCAAGGCAGCTCTTGTCCATGGCAAAACACAGGAACGTCTGGAACTGTCATGGGATCCGACCCAACTACCCTGGCTTGGAATCTGGATCACCCGAGGCGGTTGGAATGGCTACGATCACGCGGCCTTGGAACCAACCCATGGTGCGCCCGATGCGCTGGATGTTGCCGTCGAGCAATGGCGCGCTCACGCAACAGTTGCATCTGGAGCGACGACTCACTGGCAGATGAATATTCATCTGACGTAATAAAGTAAGCGCTGATTTTCCGGTCGCGGTAGGGACCGGAGTTGCCTCCGGCCCCCCGCAGCCATGCGAGTGTGGCAAAGCCGCCCGGTGTTAGCACGCTTGCATCGCGCCATGGAGTTGATCCGGCGACGGACTTTACCGCAAGGGCTGCTCGGACATCTTGGGTTAGCCCACACGACCCAACTGTCAATAGGCACCCCGCAGGACGCTTACGATTTTTTTTGAACTAGGTCCATTTACACTTCCCCCACCGCCTCGGCCACTTTGGAAGCTGCAAAAGTGGATATAAGGCTCAGGGCAAGGCGGAACAATATGTGTCCCCTCAGTCGCATACCATACGTCGACGCTCAAAAGCGATGCGATTTCCTCGCTTTAAGAGTGCAAAAACCTTGTGACTAGTTTCTCATTCCCTCTGATCAATCCGCATCGACTCCAAGCGCCTTTGACCGTACTTTTCTAGACGCTTAAGGCAATCCGAGAGCTTCCGTATTCCTCCCGAAGCCGTTTGGTCCGTAAGGCATGCAGCCGCTGTTGCATTCGCCGCTTTGAGACAATCTTCCAAGGGCCAATTTTCGTGGTATCCATATAAAAAGCCTGAGGTAAATGCGTGACCAGCACCGGCAGCACTAACGATCCTCGACTTCGGCAGACTAACGCTACCTTGGGCAATTCTTTCTCCAGAAACAGCTAAGGCAAAGGCTCCAGATGGAAATCGGATGACGACGCAGCGGGCTTGAGCCAGCGCTCTAAGCTCCGTAGCGGCACGTTCAGCAGCAAAAAGATCAACGCCACTCGGAAAACGAATACGAATCATCGAAAGCATTTCTGCGACTTCGACATTCAAAATTACCAAGTCGGTTTGTTTTAATGATGCTCGCGCGCTTTCTTGAAATAGCGAAAGAGGCACATTTGTCCGCTCAATATCAACGCAGGTGAGCATTCCCCTTCGACGGGCGTGTGCCAAAACTGAAGCTGCAAAAGTACCGAATTTAGATTCTTTCGCGTCAAGGCCTGCCAAGAAAAAGAGCGAGCCTAAGAACAAAATTCGGCTTGGATTCTCATCGAAATCAAAGTCTTCAAATCGAAGCAGATCATTGGCACCCGCATGGTTAAAGCTGGTTCGAACTCCTGTTTCGCGCGCAATCATGACGTCGGAAAACGAAGTGGCGGCACCAGGTACCGTCCGAATGCGGGCCGTATCGATTGCGTGTGCTTTACAATCCTTCATGATACTGTCTCCATCCAAATCTTGCCCCAGACACCCCAACCCTCGCAGGGGAAACGGACTACCCAGACGACAGAGATTCACAAGAAGGTTATAGGGAGCTCCGCCGTTGTGGGTTGTTTCCGTAAAGACAGACGCACAGGCTCCTTCGTCTGGAAATTGTGAAATGAGTTTAGCGTAATCGACAATCCATGTGCCTGCTGCAGTAATTCCGCTTCGGTCAGAAAGCATTTTATTCTTTCGAGGTGATTGTGGTTAAAAGGAGTACCCAGATGAGAATAGCCAGACGGGAAATGATCAGCTGCAAATTCAAAGGTAAGCTATAGATGATACAAGCCGTGGGTATCCAAAAGCCCCAGTTCGTGATCAAAACTGCCAAGACCTCGCGCGCGTAAAAAGTGTTGAATGGGAAAATTCTATTGACGAAGAGTTGTAAATCAAAACGACAGTCCTTAAGAACATAGAGAAAAGTCTGATAGGGATTGGCGAAGAATACGGTCCAGACAAATTGATCGCTCAACACTTTAGCCGGTACTTGCGCCTCTGTTGATAACCCTTTCCAGATAAAATTTTGCCCCCAGTAAAACGCATCGGTTGCTAAGCCAAGACAACCAAAGACAAAAAAGCCGAAAAGACTCGCTTTGATAAAACCACTATTGCTAAGTGTGCAGAGAGACTTACATCTTAATGTTTCCGCAAACACAGCGATTAGGCCCATGCTTAAAAATGAAAAATAAGAGCTTCCAATGTGGTCCTTCCACCGCACCACTGCATCTAAAACTTCTCTTAGAGGAATATAGTAGAAATAGCTAATACCAACCAGGCGCCATCAGCAGTCCGGTAGCCAATATCGATCACATAATCGCGATCGCTCACTGGAACTGGTAGATACCATTCTCTTGCTAGTTCATCAGCCGGATATTCCTGTAGGCTGTGGGGGCTTTGGTAATCGAGATCGATATCGGTAACATCGTAAATCCGCAGCGCCAGCTGTTGTCCCCCTTGTCTCCGTAGTTCTGCTTTATGCTCATTGGGAATATCCCAATATGTATAAGCCCACTGAGGATCACGGGGTAGTAGTACGATGCGACTTTCACCATAACCAGCTGGTAAATCTGCCAGTGCTTCATCAACATCAGCCAGAGAACCACCAGTACGGTCTACCTGACCTAACTCGAATTTTGCAGCTTCCACGGTTTCCTGTGCCTCCAGTGAACGAGATGGACTAAGGGAAAATTTGTTGAACTGAACTTCTTGAATCGATGCCAGTAATTGTGATTTACGCATTCGACTGTAGCGAGAAATGCCATATTCGCTGGCAACTTTACGGAGTTGCCGTAATGTCATTTCTTCTAGCGGCGGGCGTTCTTTTGCCATTAATTTGGCCTCCAGTAGTTTGATAGGTTAATGATTTCCCTGGTTAAAGAATGCGATTTAAAATGTCATCC
>CAIPBM010000166.1 GCA_903863295.1 uncultured Verrucomicrobiota bacterium
CGCTGTAGATGGAAGAGATCGAGCGAGCGAGCTGCGTGCGTGTGAATGCACATCCCCCATTTTTCCACATGTCTGAGTGCGTCGTGGGCGGGCAGGGGAACTGGGCTGCAATTTCATGCGAAATGTTGTGACATTCTTAATGACTAATTGAAGAACTTTATGAACCAGTCGATGATGACTGGCAGCTCGCGCATCCGATAAATCGTCTGCATGCAAAATTGGTAAGATGATGAGTGCGGCAACAATAAAAGCTAACCCAATTTTCAAGTGCATGCCTTGGCCTATTAAGAATTTTAATACGCAAGAATGCCACTAAAATCACCCAATCAAAACCGAAATCCCCGGCTTCGGTGGGCAATGAGCGGAGATAGCCTGGGTCTTGAAGACACACACGCTCACGCCATCGCGGACGATCCAGTAATGACCAATCTGATCCCGGGTGAGTCCGGTTTCTGCCTCGATTTGAAGGAAAGCCGCTGCTGCCGCTTCAAGCTGCATGTGGTGAAGCATCAATTCCAGTTTTTCTCGCGGCGCATTCCTGGGGAGAAAGTCGTCGTGAGGAAGCGTGAGGGTGTAGCTCGAAAGATCCATGGAGAATGCTGTCGTTTCCATGATTTAACCTAACCTTCTTCCTGCGGCCCTCAACCCGCTTTCCTCACCCTCTTTTGCTCAATGTTTAGCAAAAAATAGTGCGACGGTGATAGACCGCCGCTACATTTGGGAATGTCCACTCCCCTCACCCCGGACGCCATTCTCGCCCAGTTGCGCGGCGTCAAATATCCCGGCTACTCGCGCGATATCGTCTCCTTTGGCCTCGTCAAGGATGTGCAGATCGATGGCACGCGCGTCGCGGTTCGCATCGCCGTCACCACCGCCGACGCGAAGATCCCGAAGCAAATCGAGGAGAACGTCGTTGCCGTGGTGGAAGCGATTCCCGGCGTCAGCGAAGCGGCCGTGCAGATGGATGTCAGTGCTCCCGTCAGCAAGGCGCTCCAGGCCGATGCCGGTGCCCTGCCGCAGACCAGGATTGAAGGCATCAAGCACGTCATCGCTGTGGCCAGCGGCAAGGGCGGAGTTGGCAAATCGACCGTCGCGGCGAATCTTGCCATTGCCCTGCGCCGCGAGAAAAATGAGGCCCGCGTCGGCCTCTGTGATTGCGATATCTACGGCCCCAGCGTCGGCCTGATGTTCGGCACCCAGGAACGCCCCACCGCGACCGACGAAGGCCGCATCCAGCCGATCCGCCGCTACGATCTCAATCTCATGAGCATGGGCTTTCTCCTCGACGGCGACACCCCGGCCATCCTCCGCGGACCGATGGTTACGCGTTACACGCAGCAATTTCTCCGCAGCGTCGACTGGGGCGAACTCGATTACCTCGTGCTCGATCTCCCTCCCGGCACCGGCGACATTCAGCTCACCATCGTCCAGACCGTGGCGCTCTCCGGGGCCATCATCGTCACCACTCCGCAAGAGGTGGCGCTGATCGACGCGCGCAAAGCCGCGGCCATGTTTTCCAAGGTCAACGTCCCCATCCTGGGGCTCATGGAGAATATGAGTTATTTCCTCTGTCCCAACGACGGCAACCGCTATGATATTTTCGGCTCAGGTGGCGGCGAACGGGAAGCCGCCCGTCTTCGCGTTCCACTCCTCGGACAAGTGCCAATTGAGATGGCTGTGCGACAATCAGGTGACACCGGACGCCCCTTTACCTTGGCCGAACCCGAGAGCGCGACGGCCCGGATATTTTATCAGGCTGCCGAAGTCATTCGCCAGCAGTGCCCTGCATAACTTATGAAACGTATCACGCGATTTATTGTCGACTTTTCGGTCAAATAAATTATACAGTTTGACAAGGTCGTTATTCTTTCCTCTATTACTATACCTTATGTCGGATAACTCCTCACCCGATCCCGATAATTCGTTTCATCGCTCTCCCCTCTATCAGGAATTCCTCGCCGAGCGCGAAGAAATCCTCCGGCACAAATGGATTGAGAGCGAAAAGGTTGGCCACGATATTGGCTTTGAGAAGGCACTCCTCGATTGGATCGTGAAACACCGGGCAGGCTGGCGCGCGTTGCGTCAACAAAAGCCCTATGGTAACGAACGGTCCAACGGTCGGCAAAACCATGCGGTCGCGGCCTAGTTTCAGGTCGCCCCATTGACACGCCGCACGGCCTCTCTTAAGTTCAACTTATGTCCGCCACCACTTTGCCTGCAGTCACCCTGACTGAAAGCGCCGCCAGCCACATTGCCGAGATCATCGGCGAGCCCAATCCCGAGGGCAAGGGCCTCCGCATTTACATCGAAACCGGCGGTTGTTCCGGGATGTCCTACGCGATGGAAATCGCCCCGCGCAAGACGGGCGATGAAGAATTCAGCGCCCATGGCGTGAAGCTTTTTGTTGAAGAACGCGGTTTGGTTTACCTCGCCGGATCGGTCATCGATTACCGCGATGGACTCACGGGTGCCGGGTTCCGCATCACGAATCCCAACGCCAAGCAGACCTGCGGTTGTGGGAAGTCCTTTGAGGCCTGATTTCTCTCCGCCATCCTCCCTGAGGGACGCCGTCAAAAAAGGCCTGCTCTCCGCGCGACAAAACCTGCCGACCATGTCGGTGTTGCTCGTGGCCATGGCGGCTTTCGTGGCGATCTATTATTGCTGGCCCACGGGAGCAGCTTGGTTGTCGTGGTATGCCGAATGGCAGCACGCGGGCGGTCTGTTCCGTACCGCCCTCGTCGCGGGATTCGCCGGAGGGATTCTTTCCGAATTGAGCCTGGTTTATGTCCGGGATGGCGGACATTGGACGCGGACTCATCTTGAAAACATGGCGTTTCGTTTCATCGTCTTTTTCATTAGCGGTGCCGTTGTCGTGCAATTCTATGCTTACCAGGCCATCTGGTTTGGGGACGGCCCCTCCTGGCGCGTCGTCCTGCCCAAGCTGCTCGTCGATCAATTCGTTTTCTCCGTTTTCTGGTCCACGCCCTATCAATCGATAACCTTCCGCTGGCAGGCACTACAATATTCCGGTTCACGACTCTGGCAGGAACTGGACGGTCAATTTGTCATCGAGCGCATGCTTCCCGTGCTGGTGACCAACTGGATGTTCTGGATTCCCGGCGTCACGCTCGTTTACTCAATGCCCTTGATGCTCCAGATGCCGCTCAATATCTTCGCCACAGCCATCTGGAGTCTCCTCCTGGCCGGTCTATCCAAAACCGTCAAGCCCGGGGAACTGGATCCGACCTCGGAACCGCTGATCCCTTGAGTGAGTCGCCGCAGATTGAATCCAATTCCCCATACCTCGCTAAGAAATGCATGCCCCTTTCAATCTCTGCTAGTCTTAGCTCGGAAATGAGTCTAAAATAGAACTGTGCCAGCTGATTCAGCTCCAAGCAGTTCTCCTGTCTTTGATCCGCAAACCTGGGTCGACCTTATCACCGTCCACGCGATGAAGCGTGACGTCTTCAGCGCCAAGACCTTGATGGCCATTCATGAAGGGATTGAGCAGCTCGCCCTCGCCCGCACCTCCCCGGGAAGCACAATCACGGTTACCAATTTCCACAAAAATCTTTTCGAGCGTCTGCACCGTTCGTTCAACAACCCTTCGCTTTTGAAGGAGGTCGGTCTCGCCTATCTGGACGAATTCAGAATGCCGACGATGGCGCTCAAGCATTTTGATCTCGCTCATCAATTCGCCCCGAAGGATCGCGATATCGAGCAGTTGCAAAAAGCCGCCGCCCTGGCCTTGGCCCGGCAAGTCGCCGATCAACCCGGACATAGCGGCCTGAGCGAGGCCGTCCACGCCAAGCCGGAAGTCCGGGAGCTCATGCGCAAGACGGTCAATCTCTCCGACCTGCTTGAGACCCGCAAGCACCTCGACGAGACCACCGGTGAACTGGAACGGAAGCAACAGGTCTGGCGCAAATCAGGTTCGCTGAAGAAGAAGAGCCAGGTGCTCATGGCCGACTACAATCGGTCCCTCACGCTCGCCCAAAGGCAGATTTCCCAAACCGATTTCGCTGGCGCGTTCACCTCGCTGGACGAGGCGCAGAAACGGGGCGCGCCCAAGGAAGAGCTGCTGGCCTACTACGCGCAATTGGGGCTGGCGGCGTACGATAATGATCGCATGGAGGAGGCGCTGGAGGCGTTTCTCATGACCCGCGATCTTGGACCGGAAACGGTTGAAGGCTGGTTCAACTGCGGGCTCGTCTACCAGAAGATCGGTCAATATGACGACGCCCTCGCCTGCTACCAGGAAGCGATCCGCCTTTCCCCGAAGAACCCCAAGGCCTGGTGCAATCTCGGCACCGTCTGGTTTGAACGCGGCAATTATCCGGAAGCCGAAAAATCTGCTCGTCATGCCTTGGAAGCCAAGACCGATTATGCCCGGGCCTGGGACAACCTGGCCGCGGCGCTGAGCGCCCAGAACCGGCTCCCCGAGGCCGCCGAGGCGTGCCAGCACGCCATCCGCCTGCAACCTGCCCTTCACGCCGCCTGGTTCAAATTCGGCGTCATCAACTTCCAGATGGATAATCTGATCGTCGCCCGGGAAGCCTTTAACATGACCGGGGACAATCCCGATTTCTTCCCCTACGTCCTCTACTACTTGAGCATGATCGAATCCCGTCGTGGCGAGTTGGATCAGGCCATGCAAAAGCTCTCGGAGGCCCGCAGCGCCGACCCGAACAACGACCTCGAAATCTCGGCATTGAAGGAACTCGGCACCGCTTTTAGCAAGATCGGGCGTTACGCCACCGCCGCCGATTTCTACCATCAAATCACCACCAAACGTCCGAATGACTTTTCCGCCTGGCTGGCGCTGGGAACCTCCCATCACCGGGCCGAACAAATCGAGAAGGCGCGCAAGGCTTACCGGCAGGCGACCGAATTACAGCCCGATAATCCAATTCCCTGGCACAATCTGGGACTGCTCGCTTCCGATCAGGGCCGCCATGAGGAATCGCGCGATTGCTTCCAGCGCGAGGTGGAGCTGTCTCCGGAAGACGCCAAGGCGTGGTATGACCTGGGCGTCAGCCTGCAAGCGCTCGGCGAGGAACAGGCGTGTGCAGATGCGTTTGAACGCGCCGAGGGTCTGGTCAAGTCTCTCTCCCGCCGCAGCAGCGATCTCTCCGCCGCGCTCAGCATCGTGCGCCGAATCAATCTCGGTGATCGCGTGTTGAAGGAGTAGCGCCCGCTGTAGCGGCGATCTATGACCGTCGCCGATCAACCGAGGAACAGGCTAAAGCATTTTCATAAATTCGATAGCCGGGCGGATACGTATCCTGAAGGGATACCATCCTATAGCCCAGGGTTGGCGCACCAGCGCCTACCCTGGGTCAGCTTTCCCCGCAGACCTACCCTGTAGGGGTAGAATCGCCTGTGAAAGCTCGCGGGATGCAACGCCTACAGCGTAGGAGACTCGTCCGGGGTTCCCAGGGTAGGCGTTGCTACGCCAACCGTGGGCTATATAATTGCCAGCCTTTCAGGCTGGCCACAGAATTAAAGAATCCGCCCTGAAGAGGTCGTCGCTCCTAAAGCGAAGCTATAGGAAACCGTCGCATTCCGTGCGACGGTTTCCTAATCTTAGAGAAACTCCCGAGGATCGGTGATGTGTCCGGTTAGCGCGGAGGCGGCCACCGTATACGGTGACGCCAGGAACACTTTCGATTCCTTGTGGCCCATGCGACCCGGGAAATTCCGGTTCGTCGCCGAGATACAATTCATCGGTTTGTTCATGCGGCCAAAGGTATCAACCGGGCCAC
>CAIPBM010000167.1 GCA_903863295.1 uncultured Verrucomicrobiota bacterium
CGATCTAGTTCCTTCATGCGATCGAGCGCATCGACGGTCGGCTGGTGACCGCAGACCTGGTAGCAGCGGAGAATGATTTCACCGAGGCTGTTCTTCTTGGCGGTCTTGTTATAGAAGCCAATGCCCTTGGGCCAGATGGTGTTGAAAAGCACGCGACCGGGAGTGGTCTCGATCAGCTTTTTGTCGGCATCGCCGAAGACGGTCTTGGTGCCGTAATCGGGATTCTTGAGCAGGATTGCCTGGTGCGTGGCCACGACGCTTTCCTGATGGGCGAAGAGAACTTCGTCCGCATCGGCAAAGATGTTGAGGCGCTTTTTCTCGTCCGGCTTCTCGAGTTTTTCGATCTTCTCCTTGCGGGAAGGCTGGGTGAGATAGTAGCAACCGAGCGTGATGTCCTGATTGAGCGTCGTGATCGGCTTTCCGCTGGAGGGCGAGAAGATGTTCTGCGGCGCCATCATGAGGAGACGGGCTTCGAGTTGCGCTTCCGCGGAGAGCGGAACGTGCACGGCCATCTGATCGCCGTCGAAGTCCGCGTTGTACGCGGTACAAACGAGCGGGTGAACGCGGATCGCTTCGCCTTCGATGAGGACGGGTTCGAACGCCTGGATGGAAAGACGGTGCAGCGTCGGGGCGCGATTGAGGAGCACAGGGTGACCCTTGGTGACTTCCTCGAGGATGTCCCAGACCACCGGTTCCTGGCGCTCAATCATCTTCTTGGCCGAGCGCACGGTGTGCACATGGCCGAGTTCCTTGAGGCGGCGGATGATGAACGGCTCGAACAGGACGAGCGCCATCTTCTTCGGCAGACCGCACTGGTTGAGCTTGAGTTCAGGCCCGATGACGATGACTGAGCGGCCCGAGTAATCGACGCGCTTGCCGAGCAAGTTCATGCGGAAACGTCCGCTCTTGCCCTTGAGCATGTCGGAGAGCGACTTCAACGGACGGTTACCGGCGCCGGTGACGGCACGGCCATGGCGGCCGTTGTCGTAGAGCGCATCGACAGCTTCCTGGAGCATCCGCTTTTCGTTGCGGATAATGACGTCGGGCGTCTTGAGCTGGAGCAAATTGCGGAGACGGTTGTTGCGGTTGATCACGCGACGATAGAGATCGTTCAGATCGGACGTGGCGAAACGGCCACCTTCGAGAGGAACGAGCGGGCGCAGGTCAGGCGGGATGACGGGGAGCACTTCGAGGATCATCCATTCCGGACGAGTCTTCGAGGAGATGAAGCCCTGGACGAGCTTCAGACGCTTGGCTACCTTCTTGCGGGTTTGCTTGCTCTTGGTATTGCCGAGGGCTTCGGTCAGATCTTTCGCGGTCTGGGCGAGATCGATGCCTTGCAGAACGAGGCGGACGGCTTCCGCGCCCATCTTGGCGGTAAAGGTTTCGCCGTACTGTTCCTGGGCTTCGCGATATTCGGTTTCGCTCAAGAGCTGGCGGGGCAGAAGCGGGGCCTTGCCTGGATCGACCACGAGATAATCCTCATAATAGATGACGCGCTCGAGCTGACGGGCGGTCATGTCCATGATCAGGCCGAGGCGGCTGGGCATGCACTTGAAGAACCAGATGTGCGAGACGGGCACGGCCAGTTCGATATGGCCCATGCGCTCGCGGCGCACGCGGGCGAGCGTGACTTCGACACCGCAACGGTCGCAGATGACGCCCTTGTACTTGATCCGTTTGTACTTGCCGCAGGCGCACTCCCAGTCCTTGGTCGGACCGAAAATGCGTTCGCAAAAGAGTCCACCCTTTTCCGGCTTGAAGGTACGGTAATTGATCGTTTCGGGATTCTTGACTTCGCCTTTGCTCCACGAACGGATGATGTCCGGGGAGGCGACGGTGATACCGACCTGATCGAAACCGACCGTGCTGCCAAGGCCGAGTAATTCGCGGGCTGACTCTTTAGTTGCGCTCATAGATTTATGTGATGTTGCTGATTAAAAACTGACTGACTGCTGACTACCTGTTTCCCTCGTTCCCAAGTTGGACTTGGGAACGACGAACGAATCCGAGAAACCAACTGTTATGCGGCTTCCAAAACTCCCTTGCCCCGGGCGTTCTCCGGTTCCTGCTCAGGATGCTGGGCCGTGCGCTGTCCGACCTTGACGTCGAGACCGAGGCTCTGCATTTCCTTGATGAGAACGTTGAACGATTCGGGC
>CAIPBM010000168.1 GCA_903863295.1 uncultured Verrucomicrobiota bacterium
GGGACTTATTGCCCTATCGCGATAAGCCGCTCGACCTGTACCGGGCGCATTTTTGGCACGCTGAATTCGATCATGAGAAAAGGACTCCCTTCGCAGCCCTTTACACCTCGCTCGGGTGCAGATTTAAATGCGATTTCTGCATGATCAATATCGTTAACCGAGTTGATAACCGCGAGGGGACAGTTTCCTCAGACTCACCCAATATGCGGTTTTGGTCGCCGCAATTTATTCTCCAGGAATTTTCAAAATTGGCGGAAATGGGAGTCCAGACTGTGCGCATCTCCGACGAGATGTTTTTCCTGAATAAGAAATATTACGAGCCTCTTCTGGACGGATTGATCGAAAGAGACTTGGGTTTGCGGATGTGGTCGTATTCGCGGGTTGATACCGTTCGACCGCAATATCTGGATAAGTTCCTTCGCGCCGGCATCAAATGGTTGGCTCTGGGCATTGAGGCCGGTAACCAGAGCGTCCGGCGGGAAATTTCCAAGGGCAGTTTTGAAGAGGTGGATATTCGTGATGCGGTCAAATCGGTTCGGGATAGTGGAATGAATGTAATCTCAAATTACATTTTCGGGCTTCCCGATGATACTCATGAGACGATGCAGGAGACTCTTAACCTAGCATTGGAACTTAATACGGAAGCCGCCAATATGTACCCCTGCCAGGCGCTACCGGGCAGCCCTCTTTACCGAACTGCGAAAGAAAATGGATGGAAACTGCCGGATAGCTATGAGGGCTACGCTTTCCTGTCCTACGCCAGTGAACCATTGCCGACCAAGACTCTCAGCGCCGCGGATGTGCTGCGGTTTCGCGATAAGGCTTGGGCGACTTATCATTCCCACGAACCCTATCTGCGCCTGGTTGAGGAAAAATTCGGCTCACAAGAAAGGCGTAACGTAGAGGAGATGGCCAAAACGAATCTGCGCCGCAGACTTTTGGAAGAAACCCCGGTCAATTAACGAATGCGTTCGCCGTCCGTCATAATCGACAGACGGAGATGCTTAAGGACCGTAGCCCCCTCCGCGAAGGGGCCATCTCCAGCGGATGATTTCCTCGCCGATTTGCATCAGAATATAAAAACCAATTCGGTAATGCTGGATACGTGTGGCGGGTAGCAACAGACCTTGACCGGTTGTGTCCAGACGAACGGGCTCATCTGCGGCAACCTCGGTAATGCGGAGATGCGCTTTGGCGGCGCGGACACACATCACAGATTCCCAAGCGGAATACATGCCTCTGGTGTTTTCAAATTTCTCTCCCCGCGAATAAGTCAAACCCAGCTTCTCGGGAAGATCGCGCCGGTAACCCCGATACATGACCAGGGCATCGGTGTAGCGATGTCCAAAAAGACTGATTAAGAGTGTGAAGCCCCAGTTGCCCAGACCAGTCATAAACGTATCGTCAAAACTACGGGCATCGTCCTTGTAGCGCGAGCAAATGACGAGGTCGTAACCTTCCTCCAGCTTCGCAATCAGATCGGGTAGAGCCTCTTTTTTGGAATTGCCGTCCGGGCTGAAGACAATAATGGCGTCTCCGGTCAGCTTGTCATAGGACTCCCGGTAAGCCGCAGGTACTCCCTTGCCTTTCTGCCGAACAACTTCACATCCAAGGGACTCTGCATATTCAATAGAACCATCCGTCGAGCCTCCGTCGACTACCAAGAGCTGATGGTATCCCGCCGCAAGTAAATCGGGCAGGTAGACGCGAAGCCCTACAATTTCATTTTTGCAGGGCAACAACAAACTGATCTTCATGTCTGCGGAATGCTTTGGTGAGTATGGTCGGAGGGCATATTAGAATGTAGCGAATCCAACCCCTTGCAAGGCAACCAGACTAAAGACTGACCGAGAGCCAGAGGCAGAGTTCGAAAAACAAGCACAATGACTCTGGGTAAAGGAAGATAGATGTCAAAGTTTAATCGACCCATTTGAGCTAGAAAATACGGAATCGCGGCAACTTTCAAGGAGTCAGCTTGATCACGCATATCTCAGGAGAATCGAAGACGTGAGGGCAGACCTTTGCCATGGCCTCGACATTGTCAATGAAGTCCATCTCATAATGGGCATAGAGCTGGTACATCGCGACATCGTGGGAGAGATCGACTTCCTGATGCCAGCGCGAGTGGAGAAAATGTGCGCTTTCAAACGGGCTGTAGGCCAGATATTCGAAGCGCTGGCCAAGGAGGTATTGACGCATCGCCTTGGATCCATGGAAATAAGGCAGGCCCGGGTTTGGGCTTGCTGCGCCGGCAATGTCCACGCTGTAGAGAACATGGTGCCGATAGTTGAATAGGTAGGGGTAATCGACCCCGATGAATACCTTGCTGCCAAATGGAATCTGAGAGAGCGCGAGGGAATAATTCCTTTCGGCCGCATCGGTCGAGATTGGATACCACGAGGAACATAGCTGGTTTTTCCCGATCATGGCTAAGACGATGCTTTGGGCATCAAGTACCCGGTAAAAAATGAAAGCAGGGAATTGAATAATGATTACCATCGTGGCACATAAGGCTAGGGCGAGTCGCCGCCCCGAGTTCACATCCCGAGTCTCGAGTATACGTCTTGCGAGGAGGCCTGCCATGTGCAGTCCAAACGCGAATGCGATGGGGCTCAGATAACGATTCAGGTCAAAGTAATCCCCGAACGTGTATTGTGAAAGAAAAGCCATGATAACAGCCATCAGCGCGAGTCCCAGAAGGAGATAGCGGATTCGCACGGGCCCCGGCTTTAAGGCGAGCATTGGCGCAAAAAAGACCAAGATGTTGCTGAAAATGAAGAAGCCACCAATAAAGGCAAGAGTCTGGCGTAACGGAAGATGGAGATTGAACGTCTCGAATTCCGGTCGTTGCGTTCCCTTGATCAACGGATAAAGGAATGCACCGGAAGAGCGGTATATCGCGCCGCACCAAGGAGCGATAAGCAACGCCACGACCAGGGTAAGCAGAAGGGCCTCCTTGAGTAGGGTAAGCCGCGGCGACCTTTCCTGCAAAAGCCTCCAGAACAGGAAGCCTCCCATTATGGCGATGATGACGAAGATATAATGTGCCCGTAGGGTGGAGGCTGCAGCAATGACAATTCCAAGTAGAATGACGCTCTGCCACCCGGCTAACCGCTTTTCTGCTATCAGATCAAGCAGCTGAAACAGAGCTAAAAATGAAACGGTGCCTGTCATCTCGCTTGCCGTGTTATCGCGCGGTATTTGATAAGTCAGGGCCAGCCCAAGCAGCACCAGTCGGATCCCTTGTGCGCGGCTGTCTCTCACGGAAACCATATTCCAGGCAAAGCCTAGCAAAATCATTTCCGCGACCCCCTTATCAAGGAGATTAGCGTATCCCCAAGGCAGGTAGGCAGTCACCAGCGTGACTAGGGCTGGTTGCCCCTGCATTGCGCCCAGGAGCCGGAAGTTAAAGGGATCGATGATGGTCCCGGTTTCCAGCAGCATCCGGGAAAAGACAAAATAGGCGGGGAAATCATCATTTTCGTTATAGCGACGGCAGGCCACCGCGCCGAGGTAGGTCAGGACGATGAAGAAGAGCAGCAGACAGATGAGAACCTTTCGGCTCAATCGCGCCGGTAGGATTGTCAGTGCAGGCGTATGCATCCACCAGCGCCAAGATAGTCCGAGCCCAACCAACAGAAAGGCCGTGAGAAAATAAATGGAGAAGAGAGAGAAAAAATTCAGCGGTCCGCTCAGGACAAGAAAGGCCGACATACCGAGAGCCGCGACGAATCCCCATCCTTCCCGGGAGCTTTGCTTAGGAAAAAGCGTCGTTGTCAGCAAATGTCCCCAGCCAATGAAAGCGGAAAGAATCAGAAAACCCCAAATGATCGCCAAGGAAAAGTGCCAGTCAAAAAAAAAGCTTTCTCCAGTCGGGGTAACCATGACACAAGTGCAACCAACCAATATCCGCGCCATGATTGACGCCGTGGAAGCTTTCTTAACCGCGACGTTAGGTAGGACCTAAACCTTACGTCAAGAATGTTCTTTCCACCATCTTACCGCCTCCGTGGAGAATATGGTTCGATTTTCCCCATAGCCATCTGCAAACCCTTGACTCAAATCATTCGATCCGTATGCCCCTCACCATGAAACCCTTAGACCACGACCCTCGAAAAGTTTATCCTTCGACAAGCTGAGGATGACGGAGTAAAAAGGGGAATGCGAAGCATGACTGGTTATGGGAGGGGGACGGCATCATTTGAGGGACGGCAGATTGCGGTGGAGTTAAGCGCCGTGAACCGGAAGCAGGCGGAGATCGCGCTATCGTTGCCGCGGGCGCTGACCGAACTGGAGCCGCGCGTACGGGATGAGATCAATGCCCATATTTCCCGGGGACGGCTGACCGTTGTTGTAGGACTACATGCCAAGGGCGGCGGCCGGACGGGCGCAATCAATGTGACGGCCGCGAAGGATTACCGGAACCAGTTGGAGGCGCTGCGTAAATCGCTCAAGCTGGCGGGCGAAATCACCCTCGACCAGGTTCTGCGTGGGCCCGGCGTGCTCGACACCGAGAACGTGGAAATCGAAACCGAAACGGCATGGCCCGCCCTGCAAAAGGCGCTCAAGGCCGCGCTGGACCAATTCATCAAGATGCGTAAACGCGAAGGCGAGGTCCTGGCTGCCGACCTGCGGAAGCGGACGCTCTCCATCCAGAAAAGCGTCAAGACCATCGGCGTGCTGGCGCCCAAGGTCATGGAGCATCACCGGGGCGTGCTGCTGGAGCGGGCGGCCAAGGCGGGGCTGGAAATAGAAGCCTCCGATGAGCGGCTGCTTAAGGAGATCGTCTTCTTTGCCGACCGCAGCGACATCTCCGAGGAACTGACCCGCCTCCGCAGTCACCTCGACCAGTTCTTTACCCATCTCGCCAAGGACGAGCCGGTGGGCCGCACGCTCGACTTCCTGCTCCAGGAATTGTTCCGCGAGACCAATACCATCGGCAACAAGGCCAATTTTCTCGCCATCAGCCAAATTATCGTCGGCATGAAAACAGAGTTGGAAAAATTGCGGGAACAGGTTCAGAATATCGAATGAACCGTCCCGTCTTCCGCCGCCAGGGCATTCTTTTTGTCATCTCCGCACCGTCCGGCACCGGCAAGACCACCCTGTGCGAGAACCTTCGCGCCACGCCGGACTTCATCTATTCCGTTTCCTGCACCACACGCCCTCCCCGCGCGGGCGAAGTGAATGACGTCGACTATCACTTTCTCACCAAGGATGATTTCCTGAGCCGGGTGGAAAACGGCGCGATGCTCGAATACGCGCTCGTGCATGGCAATTATTACGGAACCTTAAAATCGACGGTCAAGGAAGCCCTCGCCCAAGGAACTGATGTGCTGCTCGATATCGACGTCCAGGGCGCCACGACCATCCGCAAGACGGACGACCCGATGGTGCGCGATTCTTTGGTCGATGTCTTTATCATGCCACCCACCCAGGAGGAGCTGGAGAAGCGGCTCCGCAAGCGCGGCACGGAGACCGAGGAACAGGTACAGCAACGCCTCCGGACCGGGCGGGAGGAATCCAAATTGTGGCCGCTTTACAAATACACGATCCTGAGCGGCTCGATGGAGGAAGACCTGATCAAGTTCCGCGCCATCATGCGGGCAGAGCGCTACTTGAGCCGCCGTCTGGTCATAAACGATGCCTCACCGGCCTCAGAATCGCCTTAATTTTCTAATCCCTCTTAAGCAATCCGCCCCTTTCCGCGCCCGAAAGGTGTTAAGAATCAAAAATTTAGCTTTAATCATTCGGTAGGCTTGATACCTCTATCTTGATGCAAATCTCCGAACGTACCGAGGACTCCATTCCCGTCGTCTCCATTGTGGGCGATGTTGACTTGGAAAACTCCCCCAAATTGCGCGCCTATCTCAAGCCCAAATCCGCGCAAAAGACCCCGCGTCTGCTGCTCGATTTTGCCGGAGTCAACTATATCGATTCCTCCGGGTTGGCCACGTTGATCGAATATTTCCAGGCCGTGCAGGGCTTCGGGGGCAAGCTGGCCCTCGCCTCGCTCAGTCCCCGCGTGAAGAATGTTTTTGAAATCGTACGACTCGAGCAGATCTTTTCCCTACATCCGGACGTTCCAACCGCCTTGGCCGCGCTCAAGGCTTAGCCTGCACGAGGAAGACCGTACGAAATCATGCTCCGCGCGTACGTCGAACTCTCCTTCCAGTCCTTTGTCGCAATTGTTTCCCCGCTTTGGGGTCAACGTGGATGGCGGCTTTCGGCCTTGTTTTCCCAGATGGTCTCGATCGGCGTCGCCTCGATGCCGACCGTCGCCCTGGCCAATTTTCTCCTCGGCATCGTCCTCGCCATCCAGGGCGCGGGACAATTTGAAAAGCTCGGCGCCACGGATTTAGTCGCCAGCCTCGTCGCCTTTTCGGTGCTGCGCGAAATCGGGCCGCTGATCACCGCCGTCATCGTCATCGGTCGCTCCGGCTCCGCGATCACGGCGGAACTGGGCACGATGAAAGTCTCGGAGGAAATCGAGGCGCTGAACGTCATGGGCATTGATCCGGTCAAGTTCCTCGTCGTGCCGCGGCTCCTGGCCATGATCATCATGATGCCGATGTTGACCGTCCTCGGTGAAGGCGTGGGCCTCTTCGCTGGGTGGCTGATCAGCGTAACCACGCTCCATCTCGACCCGGTCTTTTACGTGCAAAACTCGGTCGCCGCCGTGGAACAGAAAGATCTCTTTTCCGGTTTGCTCAAGGCGCTGATTTTCGGCGGCGTCGTCGGAACCGTCGGGTGTTTCTTCGGAATCCAGGTGGAAGGTGGAGCGGAAGGCGTAGGCAAGGCGACCACGCAATCGGTCGTCACCTGCCTCACCTGTATGCTTGCCATGGATGCCCTGCTTACGACCATCATTTACTTTATTTTATGAGCGAGACGACTCACAAGAGCCCCTACGCCCTCGAAGTTCGCGGCCTGACCCGCAAGTTCGGCTCCCGCACCGTTCTTTCCGACATCAGTTTCAAGCTGAAGCATGGGGAAATTCTCGTCATCATGGGCGGCAGCGGTTGCGGCAAGAGCACGTTGTTGCGCCATATCATCGGTTCACTGAAACCCAACGCCGGCGAAATCTTCATCGACGGGACGGAGATCACCAAGCTGGACGACGCCGAGATGGCAAAAGTCCGCAAGCGCTTCGGCATGCTTTTCCAGAGCGGGGCGCTGTTCAATTCGATGACCGTGGGGGAAAACGTGGCGCTGCCGATTTTAGAATCGAGCGACGTGGCCCCGCATATCGCCGATCTGGTGGTGAAACTGAAGCTGGAGCTGGTTGGGCTGACCGGCTTCGAGCATTTGAAACCTGCCCAGATTTCGGGCGGCATGAAGAAGCGCGTCGGCATGGCCCGGGCCCTAGCGCTTGATCCGGATCTTCTCTTTTGCGATGAACCGACCTCGGGTCTCGATCCGGTCATGACCGCGGTCATCGATACGCTGACGGTCGACCTGACGAAGAAGCTGGGTCTCTCTGCCGTCGTCGTCAGCCATGACATGACCAGTTGCTTCCGCATCGCCACGCAGATGATTTTTCTTTTTGAAGGCAAAATCGTCGCTTCCGGCACGCCGGAGGAAATCAGGGCCAACCCGAATCCCATTTTGCGCCAGTTTATCAACGGGGAGGCCGACGGCCCGATCCCGCTGAAACTTTCCAAAGATGATTACTTGAAACGCCTGATTGAGTCTTAAAAGAGGAGAATGCCATGAAAGAGAATAAAATGAACGCCACCATCGCCATCACCTTCATGATCGCCGCCCTGATCATGCTGGCCGCGCTCAGCCTTGCCATTGGCAAGTGGTCTTTCGGCGGATCACGCTACACCTTCACGGTCGATTTTCCTGACGCGACGGGCATCAGCGCCAACAGCGCGGTCAAGTATGCGGGCGCTACGGTCGGCAGGGTCACGGCGGTCAATCTAATTCCGCGGGCTGAGCAGACGCAGGATCCCCTCACCCACGCCTTTAACTGCGTAGCCGTGGTCATTCAAATTGACCAGAATCTCGAAATTGGCGAGGACTCCACCATTATCATCAAGCAGGATGGCATCGGTATCTCCGCGAAGTATGTCCTGATCACTCCCGGCCCGGATCGCAACGCCAAGGCGGTGGCAGACGGCTCCGTCATGCAGGGCGAAATGCCCTTTGACCTGGCCGACCTGATCCAGCCTGCCGGACAAGCTCTCCAGCAAGCCAAGGCGCTTATCACCCAGTTGAAGCCGGTTCTCAATCGTCTGGATACACTCAGCATCAAACTGTCTGACAGCCTGCCTCCGCTGATCGACAATGCGAATATCTTCCTCAAGAATAGCAACGGCGTGATGGCAAATTTAAATACGCCCCAAAATCGCGAACATCTCAGCGATGTCCTGACGAATCTTCAGGTTTCCACCGATAATCTCAAGGTGGTGAGCTCCAATGCCAAGGCGCTGACGGCGACCCTGGCAGACAAGCCCTGGCGGATCATTTGGGGTGGTTCGACTGTCCCGGCTCCGTCGGAGCAAGCGGTGCTCAAGTCGAACAAGGTCATTCCGCTCAAGCCGGACGTGGATGTGACGTCCGGGGCGAATCCCTCCAAGAATTAGACAGGTACCGCTTAGATCACGCGCCCGTCGCGCATCTCCACGATGCGGTCGGCGGCCAGCGCGACTTCCCGGCTGTGGGTCACCATGACAATCGTGGTCTGGTGAAGCTGGCCGACCTGACGGAAAAGTTTTACCACGCGGGCACTCGCCTCGGAATCGAGGTTTCCAGTCGGTTCATCGGCCAGAAGCACGCGCGGCTTCATGAACAGCGCCCGGGCCAATGCCGCGCGCTGCATCTCACCTCCTGAAAGCTGATGCAGCCGGTGTTTCGCGCGATGCTCCATGCCAACGGAAGACAGCAATTCCACGCAGCGGCTTTCGATCGTTCCAGCAGGCTGGTTTTGCAACAGACCGGGTAAGCGGACGTTCTCCTCGACGGTCAAGGTGGGCAGAAGATTGAAGAACTGGAAAACGAACCCGATCTTGCTCCGGCGTAATTCCGTCAGGGCGGCCTCATCCAGGCGATGAATCGGCTCGTCCTCGAGGAAAATCTCCCCGCTGGTCAGGACGTCGAGCCCACCGAGGACATGGAGAAGCGTGCTTTTGCCGCAGCCGCTCGGGCCCATGATGGCGACGAATTCGCCCTTGCCGATCTGGAGATCGATTCCATTGAGCGCATGAACCGCCGCGCCATCAGCGCCTGTTTGGCCGTAAAGCTTCGTGGCGTTCTCGATGCGGATCATACTTAGCCCGCCATTTTCTTGACCAGGTTCGTCGTCGATTTGCCGGGCACGAGATGTACGATTTCGATCCGTGCGCCACACGCTTTCAGCGCCGCGCCTTCCTCCGGGTTCAATGACTCGGGCGTGTAGTCGCCGCCCTTGACGTAAACATCCGGCTGCACCGCCTTGAGAAAAGCGGTCGCGCGAACTTCCGGAAAAATCGTCACTGCATCGACAATGCGCCATGCCGCGAGTAATTCCGCGCGATCCGCTTCCGGCACCAGCGGACGACCAGCGCCTTTGAGTTCATGCACCGAGGCGTCGCCGTTAAGGCCCAGCCAGAGAAAATCGCCAAAGGCGCGGGCTTCGGTCAGGTAACGCAGATGCCCGACGTGGAGCAGGTCGAAACAGCCGTTGGTGGCGACGACCTTGCGGCCTTCGCGGCGGAGTTGATCGCGGAATTCGGCCACTTCATCAAGAGTCAAAATTTTACCGGAGGACATCCTTCTTACTTTCGTCGCGGTTGAGGCGATATCCAAGCTCAATTCCTCAATTCCCTCTGGCCCTTTTCTAAGGGCTACCCGAGCCGGGCAATTTCAGTCATGCTGGGTTCATGACGAGTTGTGACGTCCTCATCGTGGGAGGTGGTCCGGCGGGCCTGCGGGCGGCGGAAATTATTTCTGCGGCAGGACTGCGCACGGTATTGGCTGAGCACAAGCCGTCGGTCGGGCGCAAGTTCCTCGTTGCGGGACGGGGCGGGCTCAATCTTACCCATTCGGAGCCGGTGGAACAATTTCCGGCGCGTTATGGGGATGTCTCCGGACGCTGGAAACAATTGCTGCATGATTTCTCTCCATCTGATCTTCGAGCCTGGGCGGAAGGGCTCGGGATCGAGACGTTCGTCGGTACGAGCGGGCGCGTTTTCCCAGTGAACAAACAGGCGGCCCCGTTGCTCCGCCGATGGATTGAGCGTCTGCGAAAACAGGGCGTCAGCTTTCGATCCCGCCATGCCTTGACGGGATTTACCCGGACAGCGAACGGCGATTGGGAAGTCTCTTTTTCCACGTCTCAAGGCAATGTCGTATTCAAGACTCGAGCCCTTGTCCTCGCCCTCGGGGGTGGCTCCTGGCCACAAACCGGTTCGGATGGCGGCTGGGTGAAACTCCTGGGCGATGCGGGTATCGGCGTCACTCCCCTCGCCCCGGCGAATTCGGGGTATGAGGTCGCCTGGCCCCCCGATTTTCTGGCCAAGGTTGACGGCCTGCCGCTGAAGAACATCGTGGTGCGGGCAGGCGATCAAACGGTCGCAGGCGAATTACTGATCACAAAGTATGGACTCGAAGGAGGCACGCTCTATCAACTGGGGCGCGTTCTGCGGACGATGTCGCCGGCTGAAATTGAAATCGACCTCAAACCAGCTTTTACGGTCGAGCAATTGGCGGCAAAGATTCGTCACGCGAAACCAGATCACTGCCTAGAACAAGCCACCCAGGCGTGGCGGCTCGGCCCGGTCGCGCAAAATCTATTACAACTTCGCGCCCCGTTTCCCTCCGGAGAGCATCTGGCACGGTTGGCCAAACATTATCCACTGCCCCTTCGCGAAGCTCGTCCCATCGAGGAGGCCATTTCATCCGCAGGCGGAGTGCGGTGGGATGAACTGGATGATCACCTCATGCTCCGGAAATGGCCGGGGATTTTTTGTGCCGGTGAGATGATCGACTGGGAAGCACCGACGGGGGGCTATTTGCTGCAAGGCTGCTTTTCGACGGCTTCACGAGCCTCTGCGGGGGTTCTGGAATTTTTAAACAGGAAAACATGAAAGCATGAAGTCCATGAAGAAGGCAGCGGAGCAGCCGGAAATTGCGCGGAAATGTGCGTGCGGGACGCAATTTGTAAACTAGGCCCGAAGTTGTTTTCCCAAGGTCAAGTGCACCAGCCCTGCGTGATCCGCTATTTGTCCACTTCCCAATCTTGTTAATCGCGTTATTCCTGTTCAAAATCAAACCATGCTTGTTTCGCTCCGTATCCGAAACCTCGCGCTGATTGAAGACCTGACTTGGGAACTCGGCCCGGGCTTCAATACGTTGACGGGCGAGACGGGGGCAGGCAAATCGATCCTGATCGACGCGCTTAGCCTGCTCCTCGGCGAGCGGGCTGATAAATCGCTCATCCGCACCGGTGCTGACGCCTGCTCCGTCGAGGCGGAACTGGAATTGGCGGATCTCACGCGACTCAAACAAATCAACGGCGTCATCGTGGAACTGGGCGCAGAGGCGTGCGAAGGCCGGGCCCTGTTGCTGAAGCGAACCGTCTCGGCCACCGGCACCAACCGTCAATTCATTAACGGTAGTCCGGTACCACTCCAGGGACTCAAGAGCGTCGGAGACCTGCTGGTCGATGTTCATGGCCCCCACGATCACCAATCGCTGCTGGCGACCGAAAAGCAAACCGAGTTACTCGACGCCTACGGCAAGCTGGCTCCCCTCCGCAGTGCCTGCGCCACCGCCTACCGTGCCTTGCGTGAAATCGAACAGGAACGCGCCGCGCTAGAAATGAGCGAAACGGAGCGCGAACAGCGGCTCTCTCTTCTGCAACATCAGGTCAGCGAGATCGAATCCGCGCATCTTCAGCCCGATGAGGATGTGCGGGTGGAAAACGATTATCGCGCGGCCTCGCATGCCCAAAATATTGTGGAACAGGCCGGGATCATCGCCTCACTGTTGAACGATGCTGATAACGCGGTTCTGACACAACTAGCCCAGGTTGAACGTGCGCTCACCACCTGGCAACGGATGGACGCCTCCATCGCGGATGCGGAAGCGATCAATCGCCAGGCGATCGCCCAATTGCAGGATCTTCTCGCCACGGTGCAGGAACGGGCCGAGCGGGTCGACCTCGACCCGGCGCAGTTGCGGCAGTTGGAAGACCGGCTCAACCTGGTGCAGAGCCTCAAGCGCAAATATGGGGGCAGCGTGGAATCGGTGAAAGCGTTTGGCGAAAAGGCGTCCGCGCAATTGGCGGCGCTGGAGGGCCGCGCGGAATTTCTCGCCACGCTGGGCCAACGGGAGAAGACGGCGCGGAATGCGCTGGAAAAAGCGGCCTCGGAACTCTCCCTGGCCCGCCGCAAAATTGCCGGGCCGCTGGGAGAAAAGATTTCCCAGGAACTCCGGGCACTCGGCTTCAACAAGGCCGTCTTTCAGGTGGAACTCTCCTCCGCCGCACCCGGTCCGAGCGGAGGTGATCATGTTGAGTTCATCTTCGCGCCCAATCCGGGTGAAGCGGCACGACCGCTGCGGGCGATTGCCTCCAGCGGTGAGATGGCCCGCGTCATGTTGGCAGTGAAAACGACGCTCGCGGAAGTGGATGAAATCCCGATCCTGATTTTTGATGAGGTGGACGCCAATGTCGGCGGAGAAACGGCGGGACAGGTGGGGAAGAAATTGCGCGGGCTGGGTCGCTCCCACCAGGTGTTGTGCATCACCCACCTACCGCAAGTTGCGGCGCAGGGGCAGAGTCACTTCGCGGTGGAAAAGCAGGTGAAACAAAACCGGACGTTGACCGAGCTAACCAGGCTGGAAGGCGCGGCCCGTCAGCGTGAACTGGCCCGGATGCTGGGCGGTCAGACCGAGGCGGCGCTCGCCTTGGCAAAGAGCCTGCTTGCCGAAGCCCGTTAAGGAGTCGTAAGTTAACCCTAACCGAGGATAAGCTCTCCCCGCTTCTACAATCCCATGAACATGTTCCGCGATCTCCTGATGACGGCCCTCATCGCCCTGGGGATTACCCTGGCGATCAGTGATCCGCTCGATTGGCGCTGGATAGCGGCCGCAGGCCCTTACGTGGTGCAGGCGATTGACTTCATGGTCACCACACGTCCCTTTTCGTACATCATCTGTTTTGCCCTGGCCCTGACCCTATTCATGACGCGGCTCAAGTATTGAGCGTTCCCACGTCAACCTGGGAACGAAGGGGCTACTCGAGTTCTTTTTCCAGGCGCTCGGCGACCCACTGTTTAAGCATGCTCTGGTAATTGAGGTAGCGTTGCCGCGCCAGGCGCTTGAGGCGGGACAACATGCGGGGATCCATGCGAAGGGTAATTGTGGTTGATTCGTTGCTATCAGTGCTGACCAGCGAGGTCTGCATCAGCTTCAGGCCAATCTGATGCACCTCCCAATAGTGCGCCTCGTCGGTCAAGGTCGGAAAAAGCGGGACGCTTTCCCAATCCGAGACGATCTCCAGGCTCATAGGTTCTCCTTGCTTTTGCGCTGGTAAAAATAGTTTTCCTCGTCGGTCATGACACGCGCGGCCAGAACCCTGACAATTTTACCCGTGGAGGTATAGACGGCAAAGATGCCCTTGCCGCTACTGCTGCAACCGAGGCTGAAGAAGCGGTTTTGGGATGAAAACCGATTGGAATCGGGCAGGAGCCGCAGACTGAAGGGGTCTTCAAAACTCTCCGAAATTTCTTCCGGGGAGATGCTGTTCGTTTTGTAGAGCGACCACTCGAATTCCATCGCCCCCGAGCCTACGAATCTAATCCCCCGGTTGAAAGATCAAAGCACGGTACCACTCTCGATGACCGCTCCCTTGGGCACCACAATGATTCCGTCGCGGATGTAATAGTTATCGCCATCGAAATTCTCCGGCTTGCCCACTGGCGAGAGATGAACGTTGTCCCCGATGCGGGCATTTTTGTCGATGATCGCCCGTTCGATAAAGGAATTCTTGCCCACGCCTTGGGGCGGATAACCGCGCGCACGCGCCGCGGAGATTTCCGCCAGCGTCTCATAATCGTCATGGCCCATCAGAATTGAATCCTTCACGACGGAGCCTTCCTCGATGCGGCTGCGGATGCCGATGATGGAGTGCTCGATCTTGGCATCGACGATGATGCAACCGTCTGCGATGGCCGCCTTGTCGATCTGACCGCGGACGATCTTGCTGGCCGGCAGATAACGGGCGTGCGTGTAGACCGGGGCCTGCGTATCAAAGAAGTTGAACTTCGGCACTTCGTTCACCAGGTCGAGATTGGCATCGAAAAAGGCCTTGATCGTTCCAATGTCCTCCCAATAACCCTGGTAAACGTAGGAAAAGAGACGACCGGTATCGATCAGGTTGGGAATGATATGCTTGCCGAAATCGACATGTTTACCCGCCAGCGCTTTCTCGAGCACCTCACGGTTGAAAACGTAAATACCCATGGAAGCGAGACAAACATCGTCACTGTGAATCTTGAGCTTGGACCGGACGGAACTGTCGATGGAGAGGGAATCAAGCAAGGCACCGTCCGTCGGCTTTTCGACGAAGCGAGTGATCCGTTCCTCGGCATCGATCTGCATGATACCGAAAGAGCTCGCATCGGCCCGGTTCACCGGAATGGTGGCGACGGTCACGTCGGCACCGGTCCGGATATGTTGCTCAATCACCTGCCGGAAATTCATCCGGTAAAGTTGATCGCCGGAAAGGATCAGGACATATTCATGCGGAGAATTCCGGAAATGGCTGAGGTTCTGGCGCACGGCATCCGCGGTTCCTTGGTACCAGGCGTTGTTACCCGGCGTTTGCTGCGCGGCCATGATTTCCACGAATCCGGTGGAAAACTCGTCGAAATGGTAGCTCTGCTGGATGTGCCTGTGCAGGGAGGAGCTGTTGAATTGGGTCAGCAGGAAAATGCGCTTTAACCCCGAATTGATGCAATTGCTGATCGGAATATCGACAATGCGATACTTCCCGGCGAGCGGCACGGCCGGTTTGGAACGATCCTTCGTCAGCGGAAACAATCGGGTCCCAGCCCCTCCACCGAGAATGACTGAGATAACGTCGCGGGCATGAAAAGCGGGAGGGCGATAGGATAATTCCATAATTGTAGCTTAGGCAAAACGGAGCGACTTTGCCAACACTTGGTACACCAACGTGAGCATTTTATCCAGTCCACGAGTCTTGACGCTGCCCCCCCATCATGGCAACAAGGAGGTTAGCCTATGTGTGGAATTGTTGCCTATCTTGGAGATAAAGAAGCCCAGCCGCTCCTGCTGGAAGGTCTGCGCCGTCTCGAATACCGGGGCTATGACTCAAGCGGAATGGCGGTTTTAAACGGCAAGGGGCTGGAAGTCGTCAAGAAAGTAGGCCGTATCCAGCAGTTGGAACGTGCGCTTTCGGGCCAACCTCTCCATGGAACACTGGGCATCTGCCATACCCGTTGGGCCACCCATGGCAAGGCCACCGAGATCAATGCTCACCCTCATACCGATGCCTCCGGCAAGCTGGCGATTGTCCATAACGGAGTTATCGAAAATTACGGGACCCTGAAGAAGAAGCTGTCGGACAAGGGTTTCCAATTCCGCACCGAGACCGATACGGAGGTGCTGGCTTTCCTCATCGGGTTCTATTTCGACACCCTGAATTCCGAAACCGAGAACCGCCTGGAGATGGCGGTCATGGAAGCACTACGTGAGGTCACCGGCACCTATGGGCTCGTCGCGATTCATGAGGACCAGCCCGGAGTGATGGTCGGGGCTCGTCGTGGTAGCCCGCTGGTTCTCGGCATTGGACCACACGAACATTTCCTGGCCAGCGACGTCTCCGCCGTGGCAGCGCATACGCAGACCGTGGCGCATCTGCGCGACTTTGACGTGGTCACCATCGACCGCAACGGCTATCGGCTCAAATCGTTGAGCCAGAACCAGGCTGGCCTCGAAATCAGCCAGATCGAGTATCAGTCCGGCGTGGCGGAGATGGGCGATTTCCCCCACTTCATGCTCAAGGAAATTTTTGAGCAACCGGTTTCGATACAGAATGCGGTTCGTGGCCGACTCAATCTGGAAGAAAGCACCGCTCAACTCGGCGGGTTAAACCTGAATCCGCAGGAATTGCGAGAGATCGACCGCATCGTGATCACAGCCTGCGGCACGGCGTTGCATGCCGGTATGGTGGGCGAATACATCATCGAATCACTGGCCCATGTGCCGGTGGAGATCGAATACGCGAGCGAATTCCGCCTCCGCAATTCCCCGATGGACCGGCGCACGCTGGTCATCGCCGTGAGCCAAAGCGGCGAGACAGAAGACACCCTGGGAGCTCTCCGGGAAGCCCGCCGGAAGGGACATCGCGTCCTGGGCATTTGCAACAACGTGGCCAGCACCCTCGCTCGCGAGACGGACGGAGGCGTCTACATGTACGCGGGGCCGGAAGTCAGCGTCGCGGCGACCAAGTCGTTCACGTCCCAGACGATTATCTTTGTACTTCTCGGCTTGCTGCTCGGCCGGATGCGGTTTCTTTCCGCCTCACAGGGACGCGGCATCATCGAGGCCATCGAAGCATTGCCGGACCAGATCACGCAGGTTTTGAAGCAGAGCTCACACATTCGGGATATCGCGAAAAAATATTCTCACTCTCATTCCATGCTCTTTTTCGGACGCCAGATGCAGTATGGCATCGCGCTGGAGGGTGCCCTGAAGATGAAGGAAATTTCCTACATCCATGCCGAGGGCCATCCGACGGCGGAACTGAAGCATGGAATCATTGCGTTGGTTGATGAGAAAACGCCCAGCGTATTCCTTTGTCCAAAAGACGGGGCGTACGACAAAAACATCAACAACCTGCAGCAGATCAAGGCGCGTAAAGGCCCGGTCATTGCCGTGGCCACCGAAGGCAACGAGGAAATCGTGCAGCACGCGGACGATGTCATCTTCATTCCCGAAGCACCGGAATATACCGCGCCGATTTTGAGCGTCGTTGCTTTGCAGCTCTTCGCCTATCACATGGCGGTCATCCTGGGCAAGGATGTGGACAAGCCGCGCAATCTCGCGAAGTCCGTAACGGTGCCCTGATTTTCTAGGCCACCCTTACTTACTGGCTTTGAAAAAACCTGAGTTGGACTTAATCCAACTCACCCTCATTGTCCTTGAGTTCCGCTAGAATGGGTGTGTCAGGCTCGTCTAACGGAGTAATTGGAGAAAGCTTCGCTGCCCGGTGGCTCAACAGGTTAGCGACAAACCGGGCAACGACCGGTCCGATCAAAATCACGACCAAGAAGCGTACCGTTTGGAGAGCCATCACAAAGGAGAGATCGACCTTGGTCGATGCCCCAATGATTGCAGCCGAATCCATGCCGCCAGGGCTGGTGGCGAGATAGGCCGTCAAAGGATCGATGCCGACCCATTTCACCAAAACCAAGGCGAGACCACCGCAGATCAGCATCAGGGCGAGGATCGCGGAGACGATTTGCGGCAGGACGCGGAAGGCATGAGCAAGGATATCCCAGGTGAACCCCATGCCAATATTCCATCCGAGGACGGCATAGCTGAAGGCCAGCAGCCAAGGCGGTAGTTCGATTGTCACCAAGCCGGCTCCATGGAGAATCGCTCCCGCGACCATGGGAATGATCAAGACACCCGCCGGAATGCGGGAGACACGTCCGATGATTCCCCCCAAGAGACCAATCGCGAGGGTCCCGCCAAACGAAATCCAATGGGGTTGAGGGAACCAAATGACATGAGACATGGACGCCCCATGCGTGTGAACCACGAACCGCGCCAGGATGGAGGCCGCCACGGCAACCATCACCACCCGGAGATATTGCATGAAGGCAACCACCCGAATGTCCGCACCAAATGAACCAGCCATTAGCATCATGACACTGGCGGCACCCGGGGAGAGTCCCCAAATGGCCGTTGTTCCCTCCAGAATCCCCAAGCGTCCCAGCCCCCAGCCCAGGAAGCTGCTGGCCACAACCGCCACCAGCATCACGCTGATAAGGATCGGCCAATCCTTGAGGAACGTTTGAACGATATCGGGCGTAATAACGCGCGCGATCAAACAACCGATCACCGTCTGGGCTGCATAGTAGGATAAGCGTGGTACGCGAAGAGCACCGCCATTGGTTTCGATAAGAATGGCGGCGACCATGGCGCCGAGCAGCAGGGCCGCTGGAAGTCCCGCGAGTTCCAGCAATCCTGAAAAAGCGATGGTACCGGCCACCAATATCCCCCAGTTCGCCGGGCGGGGAAATCGCCCCAATAGCCCCACCGGTTTTTTTTCGATGGCAGCCACTCAGTTTCTTTCCGGCGATGTTTTCCCGGGTGTATTGCCACCGTGAAACCGTCCGAACAGTCGCGCGCTCATCAGACCTATGAAAAGAATGCCCGATCCCAAGACAGCCACATGCTCCGTGGAATGCAGATCGAAGTTCCCAACCCGGCAAACAAGAAGATATCCCATCGCCAGATTAAAAAACCCCCAAAGGACGTTCACGGTGGAGGAAGAAAGCCCTTGGCCCGGCGGCTTCGCAAAGGGGCTTTGAAAGGGACGCCCCATGACGCCGCTGACAAAATGGGGAACAGCATTCGTGAAAAAGGCGCCTCCAAAGAAGTACGCTACGTCGTAAAGCCAATCCAGGCTCATGCGTTCCTTTCCAGGAGGTTGATGATCTCCTGCGTCGTGCCTGTTTCTCCCAGCCTCGGGAATACGTGTGTGATGCTGTAGTCGTGAGCCTCCGGGCGCAAATCAGTCATGGCGTCGATTGCGAGAGTGACGTTGAATCCCTGCTCGTACGCCTGACGCGCTGTCGCTTCAACGCCGGTTCCGGTAGCGACGCCGACGAGCACAACCTGAGTGACGCCCCTGGTTTTCAGTTGCTCTTCGAGGTTCGTACCCGGGAATGCTCCCCATGTCCGCTTGGTCACCACAATGTCGCCGGGTTGCTGATTGAGCTCGGGGATGAGGTCGGTCCATCCGTCGGGAAATGGTTCGGGACGGCGCTGCCGTTCTGTTCTGCCCGGCGCTTGCCCGGCAACGTTGACGAGCACAACAGGCAAGCCGCGTCCGCGGAACGTATCAAGCAACAAACGAGTCCGCTTCACGACCTCCGCGATGGGATGCACCGTGGAAAGGGCAACGATGCCTTTCTGTAGATCGATGACGATAAGAGCGGTCTTGGGATCAAGTGTGGTTACGGCCATGGTCATTTCTTCCGGTTGAATTTCAGTACAAGTGACCTTCGATTCTGTGAGGTGAATCCTCACTCATCCTTTTTTGCTGGCAGAAGACAGCGACATAGATGAGGATAGACTCGCATAAGGAGATAGTTGAGGATGAGCTCAAATAAGTCAATATCCAAAAAAAATCGCACACCGCTCGTCCCGCAACGCAGTCATGGCAAATTGCGCTACGCAGCCCTTCTGGAGGCAGGAGGAGCCGTCATCGCTGAGAAAGGGTTCCAGATGGCGACAATGGCCGAAATCGCCTCGAAAGCCGGTGCGCCCATCGGTTCGCTTTACCGGTTCTTTCCCAATAAGGAAATACTGGCTGACGCCTTGCTCCAACGCTTTATTGAGCTCGTCAACAAGGCTTTCGATGACATTAATCTCAAGTCAAATTCCTTGTCTACCGAGGCCCTGAGTGACGCCCTGTTACGTATCGTGACCGATCTCCATGGTGAAAGAGCGGCCCTCCGGGCTTTGTTGGAAGCCCATTCGGATTGGTCGACAAAACGCCAGGAGTTTCGCAGTCACCTACGTCGACGCATTGCGGAAACACTCACACGCCGGAACCCCAAGCTGGATCCCAAGGTCGCCCGGAACATGGCAGTCATTCTCTTGCAAAATATGAAGATGGTCGGTGTCCTCGGAGAGGAACTACGAGGTGACGCCCTTTCCGGTGCGCTGACCGAGTTGCGCGAAATGACGCTTCTCTATTTGGACGCTAGAACTTAACAACTCACCCTCATCGTAAGTGATTATTTCTATCAGCGCGATTGTTAGCTACTCAATTCCCTTATCTCCCATCAGACCTGAGAGCCTGGTTTTGCGTAACGACTAAGCGACCTTGGTGCTGTAGACACCTGGGTCCTCAGCGATCTCACGCAAGATCGAACGCCGATCCGGCGCGTTCTGCCCATAGGCTTCCTTACGCAGCTCAATGGCGGGAAGGATGATTTCCTTGCGGACATCAATGTCGTGCCCGTAGAGGTGCTGCCATAACCGGCGCGTGTTCGCGATCGGATCGCCGCCCGGATTTTCCTCATCGAAGGCGGGGCGGTACATATCGACCACGTTGCGTAACGCTTCCTTCAATTGGTTTTCAGCGGGGCCGCCTGTTTTTGCTTTAACCAAATCGAAAGCCTTGAGGTCCTTTTCTTCCAGGCGCTTCAGCTTGCCGACGAGAACGTCAAGAGGACTGGCAATATAGACCGTTACGTTTCCAAATACCGCAATATCGGCCCGCTCCCGCCAATTTTGAGACGCAATAAAAACAGTACCAGGAACAACCTCAATGTAAGGCTCAACCTGCCCCTTGCCCAAACCCAAGGTTCGTACAAAAACCTCGATATCTTCACCGGAAAAAATATCGACATCTCCGCTGAGAAACGACGGATCCAGCTTCAATTGTAACGGTGTTGAGCCAAATACATTCAGGACGAAAGGACGATCTTGGGGCAAGCCGTTGATGAGCTCCATCAAAAGTCTGCCGTTGGGCGCATCCCAATTTAGAATTTGTATGGGGCTTTCAGACATGCGACGGCTTGATCAATGAGGCGATTACTCACACCGGCATCTTCCAGAAGTTCACGGGCGATACGACGGTCTCTCTTGCTCATCGGCTTGCCTGCTTCTTTCTTAAGCACAATCCGCGCGGCAATCCGGGCCCCGCGCCAATAGGGGTCGGGCTTTTGCGTTGAGTAGTTGCGCCAGTTGATCTTCACATGGCAAGACTACCCTCTTTTCTAAAGAAAACCAAGCCGGAACGGGCTGGCTTACATTTTGGAGAGCCTCTGGACATCACCGATCTCCGCGCCTAATCTTGGAGGAGGATTTCATCGCGCCATGCCCTTTTACGAACAATCCGAAGATTACCGTCCGCTCTTCTGGATGAACGGACGCCCGATCTATGCCAATACGCTACTGCTCATTCTTCATGTCGTAGCCTTTGCCGTCACCGCCCTCTGCGTTTCCTTTTTGGGCGCGGGTGTGCTTGGGGCGCTCAGCCTCGGCAACTATGAGGTCATTCACGGAGCGCAACTTTGGCGCTTGATTTCGTATGGGATTTTCCCTCCCGCCACCGCCATTCAATTCATTTTTGCCTTGGGATTTCTCTATTACTTCGGGCGACAGGTTGAGGAATTTGTCGGCCGGAAAACCTATCTTACCCTCTATGCGGCTTTGATTCTCATCCCCTCCATTCTGCTCTGTCTCCTGGGTTTATTTGGGTTTTGGTATGAAAATTTCATGGGGGGCTACGGGAGCATCTTTGGCGTTTTCATCGCTTTTGCCACTATTTATCCCGGCGTTGAAATTTGCATCTGGTTTGTCAATTTATCTGCGAAACATTGGGCCTATGCCCTACTGGCCGTCTTGAGTCTCGCCAATATCGCCTACCGCGAATGGATCGACTTGGGCGCTCTCTGGTGTGACGCCGCAATTGGCTATCTAGGCATGCGTATGATTGGTGCGGGATACGGCATGACCTGGTTCACCGATTGGCTTGAGGAACGCCGCGCCGAAAAGCTTGCCCGGCAGCGCAATTTCAAGATCGTGAAAGAAAAGGAAGTTACCGAATCAATCGATGCGATCCTGGAGAAAATCTCCAAGCAAGGCGTCAACAGTCTGGATGCCCGGGAACGCGCCGCCCTGGAACGCGCGCGCACCAACCTTCTGAAGCGGGATCAACGTTAAGTGCGCATCCCTTTTTCTTTGCCCCGCCTGAGGCGCTGGTCTCTCCTGGCATTCCTCGTTTTCGCGTTGCTCGCGGGCAGCACACAACTCCCCGCCCGGGTGCCCATCGCCGCGCCGATGTTTGCCCCGCCAGTCGATTTCGATCACCTGCCGTGGACCGATGGCGAATCCCTCACCTATCTCGTCTCCCTCGCCGGACTGGACGCGGCCCAGGGCACATTTGTCGCCCGGAAAAAGGATGCAGGCTGGGAATTCAAGTTGGCCCTGACTTCCCGTGGAGTGGTCAACAAGGTCTATCCCTTTACCGGCAACTTCTGGTCGATCCTGGCCCCTTCTCCCTGGCGCTCGATTGAGTACGGCGAATATCGCTTTGAGCCGCACCGCACCATCCGGGAACGAACACGAGTCGATTACACCACCCTCAAGGCCACCCGCGAAATGTGGGGCGAGGGCAAAACCAAGACCTTCTCCATCTCCCAGGACTCAGTCGATGACATCGGCACCATGCTTTACCATTTGCGTGCGCGCGACTGGAAGCCGGGGGAAAAGGAGACCCTTTTCGTCTACGAGAATAACGCCGAGAAGCAGGGCGAGATCGAATGCCAGGCCGTGGAAACCCGCGCCTTCGGCACATGGCCCGCGCAACCGCTGCTGCGGATTTCAGCCCTTCCCGGCAAGGGAACACGCCGCAAAGGCCATCTCACGGTCTGGATGACCCATGATGCCCGCCGCCTGCCTGTCCATGCGGAACTCGACTTCATCTACGGCTCCTTTTCCATCGACCTGATCAAGGCGGAAAAAACGTTGCCGGCCGGGCACTGATCAAATCCGAGTCTTTGCCCGGCATCCCTGAGCCGCAAGATTGGTCGACACATCTCCTTCAGGCTGGTATTTAATCGCGGTAGTCGAACCTTGAAGGGTGGTCTGGAAGGATACCCTCCAAGCCGACTCAATCTCCGCGCTTATTTGTATGCCGCTGCCTGAACGAGACATTCATCATTTCGTTGATGTGACCCTGACTTGCCTCAATCAGCTCACGGCCAATGAGATTGCTTTGCGCGATCCGACGATTGAATTCCAGTCACTGGTCTTCTCCGCCTACACAGGACTCACGCGGATTTCGGGTGCGGCGGAGGGTTTCGCCTACCTCACCGCCTCGCAGCAATTTCTCTATCAACTCTACACCGCACGCCATAACCGCGGTCGTTTTTCCGATGAGACCTGCTCCGATGTCATGAATGATATCATCTGCGTAATAACGAAAAGCGTGCAGCAGCGGATCGGAACCACCATCACCCTCTCCAAGCCCCGCGTCTTCAGCACCGTGCCGGACGATCCGATCGAGATGCCGCCCGCCGTTTTTGTTCAACCTCTTTTCTGGCGCAAGGAGTATGCTTATCTTGTCCTTGGTTTATCTTCCCCTGAAACGACCTAACCGCTTCACCCCATGACCGGCAACGAAATCTATAAACGTACTGAGACCTACGAACGGGCCGCCCGCACCATCCGGCTCCATGCGCCGGAATGGAAACTTCTCCTCTCCTTTGATGGGGAACGGAGCCTGGCTAATGCCGCCCTGCATGCGCAGCTTTCCTTTACCGAGGCCAAGACCCATGCCCAGAAATTCGTGAATCTCGATTGGATCGAGGAACAGCCAATCACTCTGGATCAATTTCTCCAGCAATCGGGTGCACCGGAGATCGCGCCCCCGACCCCGTCGACGCCCTCCACCATGCCGACGATCCAAGTCGCGCCCACACCGGAACCGGAGCCGGTCACTCCACCGCCCCTCCCCGCTGTAACATCGGCTCCCATTGCCTCCAAGGTGATTTCCGCTCCACCGCCGCTCGATACCGCACGCGCTTCCCGGCTGCCGCGCGGGCCGATGCGGCTCGGCGCGGTGGTCGATTACATCACCTCGCTCGTCGGTAACACCGCGCTGGGACAACTCCTCGTCTATCGCGTCTTCCTGCGCGTGCCGCCGGAACTGCTCCAGGCGGAGGACATCGTCTCCATCCATCTCGTCAACGACACCAGCCTGATCCGGACGGCGGCCCTGCAGCAGGCCATCGCCAAGGCCGTCAGCGAGGTCGCCAAGCGTCCGTTGCCCGATGGCGTTTTTGCCCCCGCGTGATGGAAGCCACTCCCCTCCCCGCCAAGCCCCGCGAGCGGCGCGTCATTCGTCCCTACCGGCCCGAGGATCGCGCGGCTCTTCGCGATATCTGCGCCGATACCGGCTTTCTCGGTCAGCCCATCGATCCCGTTTTTGAGGATCGCGAACTCTTTGCCGATTACCTGACCAGCTACTACACCGATGCGGAACCGGAATCGACCTTTGTCTGCGAACTCGACGGCGTCGTGAAGGGCTATCTCATGGGCTCCCGTTTCCCGAAGCGCAAGGATCGTTACGAGATGCGGATGTTGCCCGGCCTCGTCCTGCGCGGTCTCTGGCGCTACGTCACGCGTCCCTACAACGCCGCGAGCCGCCGTTACGTCCACTGGATCCTCACCCAGGCGCGCAAGGAAGTCCCCTTCACGCCGCCGGACATGCCTCACTTCCACTTCAATATCCGGCCCGAGGCGCGGAGCGTCGGTGCCACGCGGGAGTTGGTCGACATGTACCTCAATTACCTCGTCGAGAAGGGCGAGAAACAAGTCTACGGCCAGGTCGTCACTTACGAATCCCGGCGCGGCGACCGGATGTTCGCACGCTACGGTTTCCGCGTCATCGACCAGCGCGAAGTGACCAAATACCGCGCGCTCCACCCCGGCAAAATCTCCCTCTTCACCATCATCAAGGACCTCACGCTCAACTCGAAGCTCTATGGCACCGATCTGCATGAAAAGGATGAGGAGTAGGTAGCTTTAGCTGCCAGTGGTAGCCGCCGCTGTCCCTAGCGGCGGATGTTCCCTCCGAGGTAGCCGCCGCACTCCGTGCGCCGGGTCGCGTCAGCGACTCTTCCCCTCGTTCCCAAGTCCAACTTGGGAACGAGGAAAACACCCCACCCC
>CAIPBM010000169.1 GCA_903863295.1 uncultured Verrucomicrobiota bacterium
ATTTAGACGGAATTAACGGAATTGGGGGCGGGATTAACGGAACCTTTTTCAAAGCATCTGGTTCCGACATGGTTGGGCTCCCTCCCACTTCAAATTTAGTTAATCTCGTCCCAATCCCGTTAATTCCGTCTAAAACTACCCCATGAAAACCGTCGTTTGTTTTGGGGCGAGTCTCACGGCGGGGCGGGTCAGTTTCGATTATCTTGAACTGCTTCGCGCCCGGCCTGCCTTGGCGGATTACCGTTTCGTCAATCGTGGGGTTGATGGCGACCTGGTCTGGAATGGCCTGCAGCGACTGGACGAGGTCATCAACGATCAGCCTGATGCCGTGACGATTCTCATGGGCACGAACGATGTCAACGCCACGATGAGCGAGCGCAATCGCCTGCGTTACCTCAGCTTCAATCATCTCCCGCAAGACCCTACTCTTCCGTGGTACGAGGAAAATCTCCGTGCGGTCATCGCCCGGCTCAAGCAAGAGACCCACGCCCGGATCGTTCTCCTGTCCCTCGCCATCATTGGTGAAGACCTGGAACATGAGGCGAACCGGAAGATTGATCTCTACAACGAAGTCGTGCGTCGCGTCGCCCGGGATGAAAAGCTTGATTATCTCCCCCTGCACGAGCGCATGGTGACCTACCTGCATGAGCACGAAGCCGAGCGGGCACAACTCCCGCCGCGACTCGAATATCGGGATGGCCTGACCAATGTCGGCAATGCGGTCGCGCTCCATGCTTCCGGTCTTTCCTGGGATGAAGTGTCCCACCGCAACGGTCTGCAGCTCACCACGGATTGCCTTCACCTGAACAGTGTCAGCGCCGGAATGATCGCTGACTTGATCGAGGGCTGGTTGACCACAATTTCATTCGGGTAGCCTGGAGGGCCCGGCTCCCGCCGGGCCGGGTGTAACAAAGTCGAGCGATTTTGGCTCGGCCCGGCAGGAGCCGGGCCCTCCAGGGATATGCTTCTTTGCCGCCACTCTTGACAGAACCGCCCGCCTCCGCAAACTTCCCTTTCCGTTCCTTATGATTCACCACCTGATGCTTCTCACCGCCAAGCCGGACGTCCTTCCGGCCAAAATCGAGGAAATCATGGTGGAGACGCGCATCCGTCTCCTGAAAATTCCCGACGTCAACAACCTCCGCGTGGGTAAACGGGTGGATACCGCCAACAACCCCTATACCTACTTCTTTTCCTTCGATGTTGAGAACATGGATAAACTGGCCTACGTGCAGGAGAACGCTGTATTCATCCAGTTCGAGCGGCAAATCCTGACGCCCTACATTGCCTCATCCAAGGTCTTCGATTACGAGATGGAACCCGGCAAAGACGTCCGTTATTCCTGATCGCTGAATATAGCTTTAGCGCAAGTCGTGCATCCGGCGGGATTTGCTGATAAGAGTCAACGATGCGGCTCGATTCGCCACAATCCCTGACCTACCGGTTTCTGTTCGCGCTCGCCCTGCTCGGTTTTTTGTCCTTCGGTGCCTTCCTGACCCTTAGCTCGTTCATTACGAGCAGCGACCAGTTGAATAATTTCATGCGGATCAGTGACCGCCAGCAGACGTGCATGCAGCACATCGCTTTCCTGAGCGTGAATCTGGCGAAGCCGGGCACCCCGGCGGAGCATGAAGCCACGCGCAAAAAACTTCGTGAAGAGAGCGACAAATTGCTTGCGGATGAAAATCTGATCAACCAGGAACAGGGCGCGTTGGAAGAGGCCATCCGGGTCAGCCAGGAGCTCAAGGCCCTCTACGAGGATGAGCCCAAGCACCTCGACAAGGCAGTTCGCAACTACGTCAGTGTCGTGCGCAAGATCATTACCGCGCCCGAAGGGAGCCTGAGCCTCAACGATCCAAACGTGAAATATGTTCAGGAACAATCCGCCAACGATCTGCTGGACGGATTGAACCGTGGTGTCGAATTATTGCGGAGCAACCGGGCCTCGGAGAGACAGAAACTGCTCAATGCCCAGTTGAGTGTGTTTTTGCTGACCCTGCTGGTACTGGCTTTGATCTGGTTCTTTATTTTCAAGCCCATCATTCAGATGATTGTTCGCGAAACCCGGCAATTGACGGCTTCCGAGCGCCAGGTGACCGCCATTTTTAACACGGTGGGCGAGGCGATTTTCTCCGCTGATGTGGAGGGCAAGATTCTTTCCGCCAATGATGAGGCCGGGCGTTTGTGGGAATACGAAATTAAGGATCTCATCGGTCAAAGCTTGGATTACCTCTTTTACTCCCCCGGATTTTTTCGGGAAGCCTGCGAACAATGCACGCAGTCGGAAACAGTGATTTACGTGGAGACGGGAGCCATCTCGCGACATGGACGGCGCTTTCCGGCCGAAATCGCCTTTGCCCAGACAGAAGTTGATGGGACAATGATCTATACCCTGGCCGGGCGCGATATCACGGAACGGCGCGAGTACGAAAATCGCCTGCTTGAGGCCAAGAACCTGGCCGAGACCGCGAGCCGGGCCAAGTCGGAGTTCCTGGCCAACATGAGTCATGAAATCCGCACGCCCATGAACGGCGTGATCGGCATGACCGGATTGCTGCTGGAGACGCCTCTTGATCCGACCCAGCAAGAGTATGTCGAAACGATCCGCACCAGCGGCGAATCGCTACTCACCATCATCAACGACATTCTCGATTTTTCCAAGATTGAAGCGGGCCAGTTTACCCTCGTGCCACGCATCTTTGA
>CAIPBM010000170.1 GCA_903863295.1 uncultured Verrucomicrobiota bacterium
CCCCAGCGAGGATCAGCAGGTGGAGATGTACAGCCAGATGGCGCGCGCTTCCCAGCCGCATCACCTGATTATCCGCACCCTGGATGTCGGTGGCGACAAGAAGCGACCGCATCTGGGGATCGAGCTGGAGGTTAACCCGTTCCTCGGGTACCGCGGCATCCGTTATTCGCTGGGCCGTCCTGATATTTTCCGTACGCAGCTCCGGGCCATTTGCCGCGCCAGCGTCGAGGGCAACATCCGCGTCATGTTCCCCATGGTTTGCGATCTTTCTGAGTTGAAAGCGGCCCGTCGGCTTCTCGATGAAGTTCGGGAAGAACTGCGCCAGCAAAACGTGCCGCAAGCAGACCGGTTTGACGTGGGCCTGATGATCGAGGTGCCCTCTGCGGCGCTGACTGCCGATATCCTCGCCAAGCATGTTGATTTCTTCAGCGTGGGGAGCAACGACTTGATCCAGTACACCCTCGCGGTGGACCGGGGCAATGAAAACGTCGCAGCCATGTATCAACCGGCCCATCCGGCGGTTTTACGCCTTCTCCAGACGGTCGTGGAAGCAGCGCACCGGAATAATATCTGGGTAGGGGTTTGCGGGGAAATGGCGGGAGACGCCGTGCTCATTCCTGCACTGGTCGGGCTGGGTATCGACGAGTTGAGTGCCGGGGCTGCCTCCATCCCCCGCATCAAACGCGCGATCCAGGCCCTCAACTATGAGGAAGCCCGCCAGCTTGTCGCCCGGTGCGTGCTTAACGAATCGGCTGAGGCGAACCAGGCGGAACTCGAACAGATGGCGCGGCGGCTTTATCCGGAAATTTTATAAATGGCTGCGTTCCCTGGCTGAATGCCAGAAACGTAGAATGCGGACTTCCTGCCGGGTTTCGACGACCCGATAGACGATGAGATACGGACGCAGAACGATAAAACGTACTCCAGGCTTTTCTTCCAAGTGACCGCCTCGTTGAGGAAAGGTCTTAAGAGATTTTACTTCCTCAATCAGCCTGTTGATGAAAGCCTGTGCGACCAAAGGATCATGACCGGCGATAAAGGTGTGTATTTCAATTAAATCCCGTTGAGCGAGTTGACCAATGATTACTTGGTAGTCCACGATTTCACCATCGTCTCGATTTCTTTAATAGTAGCGCCCCCCTCTTTTTCAAAGGAGGCATCTGCTTCGTCGATGGCGGCTAGCAATTCTGGTGAAGCATTAATCACATGCTGGCGTAAAACGGCAGCGCGAAAGAAGATTTGATCAATCTCCTCCGGCGAAAGCTTGGGTAATTCTTCCAGTATTTCAATCGCACTCACGATAGGACTCTACGGCATGCCGCTAATAGATTCAATCGCTACTTGGATTGAATCCGGAGGTAAAGCTGTGGTTGCGGTCAACATCTGCCCATCCGCATTATTCACGCGCCAAACTTCCGCGCAATTCAGTTGCTCTCCTTTCTCCAAGTCAGTTAAATCAAGGCTCTATGCAAGTCCTCATTCTCGCCGCTGGCTACGCCACCCGTCTTTATCCGCTCACTCTCGACAAACCCAAGCCGCTATTGCCCGTGGCGGGTAAACCGATGCTTGAACACATCATCGATCACCTGGCCACGGTCAAGGATCTGGGCGAGATGTTCATCGTCACCAACCAGAAATTCGTCACGCACTTCACCGATTGGTCCGAGAAATATCGCCGGGAAAAAACCGCGTTTGACTTCAAGATCATCAACGACGGCTCTACCAGCGACGCCGATAAGCTGGGCGCCATTGGCGACATCCATCTCGTCATTACGAAGCAAAACGTCACGGGCGACCTGATCGTGGTGGCGGGGGACAATCTCTTTGATTCCTCACTGGCACCTTTTGTGGAATTTGCCCGCTCGAAAAAGTCACCGGTACTCGCGGTCTATGACGTGGGCGATCTCGAATCGATCAAGAAATACAACAGCATCACCTTAAACAGCGAGGGCGTGATCACATTCTTCGAGGAAAAGCCCAAGAATCCGACCAGCACCCTGACCGGCATTGCCCTTTACTACTTCCCTGCGGAAGTCATCCCGCTCATCCACCAATATATCGCCGAAGGGAACAATCCTGATCAGCCCGGTCGCTTGATCCAGTGGCTTTATCCGCGCGTGCCGGTGTATACGTGGACGGTACCGGGCCGCTGGTTCGATATCGGAAGCAAGGAAACGCTGGAAGAAGCCGACCGCATTTTCGGCCAGTAATCATGAGCGGTTGATTCACCGCCTCCCTCCATGCCCCGTCGACTCACCGCCATTAACACCACGCGTGGGGTGAATTTGACGGACCGGGGGCGGGTGGCGGACACCTTCCTGACCCGCTTGGTGGGCCTGTTGCGCGATCAGCATCTTGAGCCCGGCGATGGGCTCTGGATTACGCCGTGCAACTCGATCCACAGCATCGGCATGAAATTCGTGTTTGATGCCGTCTTCCTCGACAAGAACCTGAAGGTCGTCCACCTCATGAGCGACATGAAGGCCTGGCGAGCTTCACCCATGGTCTGGAGCGCCCATAGCGTGCTGGAACTTCCCGCCGGAACGATTCTCCGGACAGCCACGCAACTGGGCGACCAATTTGAAATGCGGTTGGATATGGGACCCGGAGTTCGCTAAAATTCACTCGCGCGAGCGACGTGGCGGGCCTAGGTTGCCTTATGCTCATGCGATTTGTCTGGCACTGGCTGATTCTGGTTTTAGGTCTCTATTTACTGACCTTGATCAAGCCGCTCCATATTTCCTTTGATGCCCAGGAAGACCTGCTTTGGGCCGCTTTTGTCCTGATTGTGGTTAATACGATCATCAAGCCGATCCTCATCCTCATCAGCCTGCCGCTGGTGCTCCTCTCGCTGGGCTTATTTCTTCTGATCATTAACGCCATCATCCTCTATACCTTGCCTGAGTTCGTGCACGGCTTTCATGTCCCGAGCTTCACCGCGGCCTTCTTCGGTTCGTTGTTGCTCAGCCTGATCACGGCGTTCTTTTCCGGCTACGAACGCCAGAGTTCAACGCGCCGCATGAATGTTAAGACCAAGCCCGGCAAGGTTATTGATATTTGACCTATCCGTGATCTCAAGGTTGCTCCGGGAAAGCAAGTAAGACTCTGGCTTGCTCCTCGCAGCCCGGACAGCTAAAGAGGACTCATGACCCCGATGCGTTGGCTTGGATTGGCCTTTTGGATTTTCATTGGCGGGATGCTGCTTTGGCAGTTTTTCGACTACAATGAAAGCCTGAACAAACAGGTCATCGCCAACCCGCCTCCGCAACATTATTTCTTCTTCGATACGAACGCCTTGCAGGCACCGAAGAAACCAGCGGCCAAGCCTGTCGTGGATGGGCCAAACGTGGTCCAGAAGAAGTTTTGGGTGAAGTATGATGAGCCCAATCCCGGAATGTTTACCTGCTATGTTGTGGTTAAGAATATTGGTAACGCCAAGGCGACCAATGTTCAGCTCTTAGTCCGCCCCTATCGCGGTATCAGCCTTGGGGATGACGATGATGGTCACGCGAAGTCCCATGTTGTCACCGATACAGATGCACTCGCGCAAATTAGCCAGTGGATTACTTTTCCTGACCTTGCTCCGGGGCAAGCCAGCGATCCCGGAACGGCTTCCTTCCTCAGTTCACCCGGCGCGGCACCCGGAGGAAATCCCGATCCCGAAATCAGCTTTGACCGGGTCAAACCTTGAGCCTGCCGATCTCCAGAATTTAAAAATAGTTTTCTCATGAGTCAAAAAAAACGCGTCGTCATCCTCGGTTCCACCGGTTCCATCGGCGAAAGCGCCCTCAAAGTCGCCCGCGATTTACCCGACCGAATGGAAATCGTCGGGCTGGCGGCGGGCCGCTCTGCCAAGGCACTGCTCGCACAAGCGACTGAATTCAAGCCCAAGGCCGTCGCACTTTACGACACCGCGGAACTCGACACGATCCGTGGGCATCTTCCTGACGGCACCGCTTGTCATGGAGGTCCGGAAGGGCTTATCGAACTCGCCACCATGCCGGAGGCGGACATGGTCTTGATTTCCATCGTCGGCACCGCAGGTCTGGCCCCGGCACTGGCGGCGATCAAGGCGGGAAAAGCCATTGCCGTGGCCAGCAAGGAAATCCTGGTCATGGCGGGCGAGGAAGTCACCCGCGAAGCCGCGAAGCACAATATCCCCATCCTGCCGGTCGACAGCGAACACAACGCGATCTTTCAGTGTCTGGTGGGCGAACCGACCCGGCATATCCGCCGCCTGATTCTCACCGCGTCGGGCGGTCCTTTCCGTAAGACTCCTGCAGCCGATTTGGCCAAGGTCACGCCCGCTCAGGCCTTGAAGCATCCGACCTGGAACATGGGTCGCAAGATCACGATCGATTCGGCAACGCTCTTCAATAAGGGGCTCGAGATGATCGAGGCCCGCTGGCTCTTCGGGGTGCCGATGAGCCAGGTGGATGTGGTCGTCCACCCTCAGAGCATCGTTCATTCGCTGGTTGAGTTTGTCGATGGATCGCAGTTGGCGCAACTCAGCCACTCCGACATGTGCTTCCCAATCCAGTACGCCGTGACCTACCCGGATCGGCTTCCCAATCGTCTCAAGCCGCTGAATCTCGCCGAAATGGGTTCGCTGACCTTCGAGGCACCCGATCCGGAGCGATTCCCCGCCCTGCGTCTGGCCCGGGAGGCCGGAACGAAAGGAGGCACCTTGCCCGCCGTGCTCAATGCCGCGAATGAAATCGCCGTGCCCGCTTTTCTGGACGGCCAGATTCTCTTCCCTGCCATCTGGCATATCGTGGAGGCGGTCATGAAGCGACACGTCAATGTCGAGCACCCTCATCTGGATGAAATCCTCAAGGCCGACGCCTGGGCCCGCGTGGCCGCGCAGGAGGAAGTCGCCAGCCGCAAGATCGAGTGCCCGTAAAAAGGGTGAGGGGCCTTGGGCCATTACGATCTTTTAACTACATAACCTAGGTGAATTGAGTTATAGTGAGCAAACATGGCGGAATCAATTACCACGTCTTCCACGATCCTTGCGGACACCACCCCCGCACCTGCTCCCAAGCCTCCTTTACTCCGTCGCGTCTCCTTTTGGGTAACGCTCCTGGTGACCTTGGCGGTTCTGAGCGCAGCGGTCTGGCGCTTCGGGGCCGAGTCGGTTTTCTTCTCGGTTATCACGATCGTGGAGGTCATCGCGCTCTTCAATATCCTCATCATCGTCCATGAACTCGGTCACTTTCTGGCGGCCAAATGGTGCGGCCTGAAAATCGAGAAATTTGCCATCTGGATGGGCAAACCCATCTGGTCCAAAAACGTCGACGGGGTCGACTACATTCTCGGCACCATTCCGGCCGGAGGTTACGTCGCGCTGCCCCAGATGGCCCCCATGGAGGCGCTGGAAGGCAAGAGCGACACGCCCCGCGAGGAACTTCCGCCCGCCTCGCCGGGACAGAAGATCATTGTGGCCTTTGCCGGGCCATTTTTCAGTTTTGGACTTGCCCTCTTTTTCGCCTGCATCGTCTGGATGGTGGGCAAGCCAGTCAGCTACTCGGAAGGGACGACCATCGTCGGTTTTGTCGTCCCCCACAATCCCGCCGACAAGGCCGGCATTTTGCCTGGTGATAAAATCATCTCCATCGACGGGCATCAAATCCGTCGTTTCATGGGCATGGGCGATTCTGTGATTTGGCGGATTGTTACCAGCACGGCGGACTCTATTCCAGTGGTTGTTGAGCGCGGAACACAAACACTGACCTTCGACGTCAAGCCCGAGCGCGATCCTGAGCATGAACACGCCTGGTACCAGCGCAGCGCCACCCGCAAGATCGGGATTGGTCCGGCCCAGGAATCACTCATCGTCAAAAAAATCCTGCCCAACAGCCCTGTGCTGGTGGCGGGACTTCAGCCCAACGACCAGATCACTCAGATGAATGGGCAGCCGATCTATTCCGGCGCAGCCATCGAATTCTGGCTCAAGGATCATCCGACCGATCTGATCACCTTTCAGATTCTTCGCAACGGCGAGACGAAAACCATCACCGTCCAGCCGGAAAAGCCCATCGCGCCGACGCCCTGGCCCAAGGACGCCCCGCAAACCGATATTGGCATTGATGAGTGGGACAATAGCATCAAGCTGGTCTATCCGACTCCCTACGTGCAAGTGCGTGAGAGCGTCGAAGCGGTCACCGGAACCTTGGCCGCCTTGTTCGCCTCGCATTCCAACGTGGGGGCCTCCCAGCTCAGCGGCCCGGTCGGCATCATGAAGATTTTCTACGATGTGCTCAGCGGCCCCTACGGCTGGCGGCTCGCCCTCTGGTTCGCTGTGCTCATCAACGTCAATCTCGCCCTACTCAATCTTTTCCCGCTTCCGGTTCTCGACGGTGGCCACATCACCTTGGCCATCATCGAATGGATCCGCCGTCGGCCCCTCAGCATGGCTATCCTCGAGCCGCTCCAAACCGCCTGCGCCCTCCTCTTGATCGGTTACATGGTCTTCATCACCTTCTTCGATGTGCAGGACGCCGGGCGTGAAGCGCTGAGCGCCGGGAGTGGCGAAATCAAATTCGCGCCGAAGCCCTCTTCGCCCTGATGTTGGGTAGAGTCGTCGCAGCAAGATCGCGCTTTATCTGCTTGCCTCGCATTTTAGGTCGGGCGTACTATTTCCCGCTCGACAGGGATTAGTCGCAAGACACGTCCGGTCGATTGGTTCAGCCGCTTTAGCTCAGGGGTAGAGCAGCTCATTCGTAATGAGCGGGTCATCAGTTCAAATCTGATAAGCGGCTCTGCCTTATTAAGGTATTACTTCCTAAAATAAGCGGCTGAGGTATCGCGGTTGTAGGTTCGATTTGTTTGGAGAGGTTAACGACGATTGATCCAGTCACCGAATCGTTGCTTGTGGATCAGTTGTCGTCGCCGATAAAGTCGGCTCATGGACGCCCCCATCGCCGCCGGGAATTTGGTGGAGTGGTCGGAGCTGGTTCATCACCAGACCTCGTTTGACGAGAACCAGACTGTGGAGAAGGTTTATTCCAAGATGCTTTCCCTGGGGGTCGATTTTGCGGCAGCCTTGGACAAGGAGAATATTCCGATCGGGCTGATCAGTTTCAAGATGCTGGCCGCCGCCCTGAGTGCGCGCTACGGCCAGGCGCTTTTTGCCCGGAAAATCCTGGGTGAGGCGCATGTTCCCAGCGTGGTTTTTGGTCCGGCTAATGCCGTGCTTCCTCATGAACAGATGCCTCTGATCATTCCCCTGAACCAGACGGCGGTCATCAGTCCGGTACTCGATTTCTTCGCCGCGCAAACCTACCTGGAGCGGCGACCCGGCCATCACAGTTTCGACGATCTGATTGTGACCTCAGACACGGGGACGTTTGAAGGCCTGATTTCAATGCGCGACTTCATGAAGCTGCAGATGGACACGCTGCGGTGGCAGGAAAAGGAGCTGCGTCGGCGGAATGAAGAGATGAAGCGCACGCTCACGCAACTTTCCCAGACGCAGGATGAACTAGTCAGTTCCGCGAAGATGGCCGCTTTGGGGGAATTGGTGGCGGGCATTGCCCATGAGATGAACACGCCGCTTGGGGTGTTGATCAGTTCCCACGACATGATTGAGAAAATCTTCGATCTCCTCAACCGTGAGGTGACGCCGGAGCGACGCGCCCAGCTTGACCACTACCTGCGGACGAATATTGATCTCGGTCGCGAGGCCTCGGAACGGGTCACGGAAATCATCCGCTCACTGCGGACTTTTGGTCGCGATGACCAGCAGGAGCAGCATACGGCCAGCCTGGCGGACCTCATCACCAGCACCCTCGTGCTTCTCGCCAGTAAGTTCAAAGCATCCATCAACGTCCAGACCGATATTGTGGAGGCGGCGCATGTCCGGTGTTACCCGGGGCAAATCAGCCAGGTGTTGGTCAACGTACTGACCAATGCGGCCCAGGCGATGGGCGGAAAAGGGACGATTTACATCGAATTATTGCGCGGCTTGAAATCGTGGGAGCTGAGCATCCGGGACACCGGACCCGGTATCCCGGCTCATTTGATTGAGAGAATTTTTGATCCCGGATTTACCACGAAGGGAGTCGGAGTCGGCACAGGGCTGGGACTTTCCATTTCCAAGAAAATCGTGGAACAGGGCCATGGGGGGCGCATTACGGCCATGAACCATCCCCATGGCGGTGCGGTTTTTCGCATCGAAATTCCCCTCGTTTTCTGTGAAACGGATGAAGTGCTGGCGCCCGCGCGATCACAGGGAAAACTTTCTGCGTCGACGGCCTAATCACTCCCTTGTATGAGCCGCCCCATTGTTCTCGTTGTCGACGATGAACCGTTGATTACGAACATGCTTGGCATGGTTTTAGACCTTGGGGTGGACGCGGTGGTGCTAACCACGAATTCACCGGTAAAGGCCTTGGAAATATTGGAGGAGGGAAGAGTATCCCTCCTTTTGACCGACTACCTCATGCCGGAGTTGAACGGGCTGAAGTTGATTCAGGCCCTCCGTCAGATGGGGAGTACAATCCCGGTGTTGCTTCTGACCGGGTATTGCGATGAACCGGAACTGGCCGCCAATCATGATCGACTTAAGCCATTTGAAGTTATCGTGAAGCCTTGGAAGAACGAGTATCTGGTGGGACGAATCAATTCCTGGTTAGGCGTGTGAGGAAGACCGGTTTCATAGCGGTTTTTGACTGTGGCCTCCAAATTAATAGACCTTCTCAAGTTGGGATTCCGGGGTTATTTTCCAGAATGAGTTTTCTCCGTTTTCCTCAGGTTGGTTTTTTAATGGCGGTTTCCATCCTAGGACTGATCTTCTGTTTGGTTTCAACTCCTGATGCCATGGCAGGCCAAAAAAATACGACTCCACCTCCCATTGACCGGAGAATTCTAGTTACAGCGGTGGATGTGTCGGCGCAGCAGATCACGATTACCTATCAACGAGACAAATCGAAACATGTCTACACCGTGGATGCCATGACCGCCGTCAAGGCCCATGGTCTCGACGGCAGCAGCATCAAGAACATCAAGGTCGGCGATCAAGTCTGCGCCTATATTGAACGCGACGACGTCGCCCTTTCGAGCCTCGACGTCGAAGTGGCTGAGCCAGGGCCGAATATTCCGGTGGCCAAGAAGAAGTAGCCTGTTCCTGCATCCGCTTTGCAATCTTTGGAGAAACCGTTATCTTGCCAGATCATGGATAGTCTTCCCTTTGTCAAAATGAGCGGTGCGGGCAATGACTTCGTGGTCATTGATAACCGCAGCTTGCGTCACACTCTCACCACGGAACAAATCGCCCGGTTATGCGACCGCCACTTTGGTATCGGCGGTGATGGACTTCTCGCCGTCGAACCGTCTCCTGATGCGACCGCTGACTACCGGATGCGCTATTACAACGCCGACGGTGGCGAAGCCGAGATGTGCGGCAATGGCGCCCGGTGTTTCGCCCGCTTCATTCAGGCGTTCCCACGCGCCCAAGCCAGCCAGGTTCGCTTCATGACGCCCGCTGGTTTAATCACCGCTGAGTACATTGGAAGTGAAGTCAGGATTAACCTGACCGCGCCGAAGGAAACGCAGCTTCACCAGAGCGCCGATTTCGGTTGGGGCGAAATTGAATACCACTTCATGAACACCGGAGTGCCGCATGCCGTCGTATGTGTGCCGGATGCGGAGAAGGTCGAAATCGTCGCGCAAGGCCGCGCGATTCGGCGCAGTCCGATTTTCCCTCGCGGCACCAACGTGAATTTCGTCCAGATCGCCGGATCGTCTGACCTGATTGTCCGCACGTACGAGCGGGGCGTCGAAGATGAAACCCTGGCTTGTGGGACGGGTGTTGTGGCCTCAGCTCTACTGACGCACTTGGCAAATGGGCTGGCGCTGCCCTTGCGCATTAAGGTCCGTGGCGGTGACGTCCTCACCGTGACCGCTCGTCGCGAGGGAGATAACTTCCAGGACGTGTTCTTGACCGGTCCCGCCACGGAAGTATTTGCCGGGCAGATTAAGATTTAGGCTCGCGATTTTGCTGCTCCGAACTTTCGTTTTATAAACGACATCAATTCCATTGATTCGGGGACGCGAAAAATAACGGATAGACCGAAGTAAACAAGTCCTGCTGCGCCGATATTAATAAAGAGTATGGTGGCGCCGAGGAGCGAATGTGTGGTGCGGGAAGCGAGCAGGTAGTGATCTCCCAGGAACACGACCAGGCCGCAGGCAAAGGCGGCCGTGCTGACCCGGGCGAAGAAGGAGAGCCAATCTGCGGGAGTTCCGACATCGATTTTCTTTTGGATGGCATAAAGCAACTGCAGAAAATTGAGGATGGCGACGAAGCCGGTGGTGAGAGCTAGGCCCACATGTCCGAGCCCGCAGTAGTAATAGAGCACGAAGCAGAGAACCAGATTCAGCGCGATACCGATCAAGCTCACTCGCGCTGGGGTGAAGAGCACGACGTTCATCACGAAGTGAGAGAAGGCACTCCAGAAGCCGACCTTCGGCTGCGCTTCAAACCGGGGTGGCTGCATGGCGTAAAAGCATGGGACGAGAATTTTGATTCCGGAGTAGCCTGCCAGGCCGATGGTGTAGGCTTGCAGGGCAAGAGCCGTTTGTCGGGTACTCTCGGCGGTAAAGGTCCCGTGCTCGTAGATCAATTGGATGACGGGCTGCGCGACCACGGCCAAACCGATCGAAGCAGGCAGCGTCAGGAAAAATCCGAAGCGCAGGGCATCTTCCACCGTTTTGCCGAACGCCTTCAAATCTTCCATGGCATGTTGTCGTGCCACGGCGGGCAGGGTCACCGTAGCGATCGCGACGCCGAAGATGCCGATGGGCAGTTGGACAAGTCGGAAGGCGTAGTAGAGCCAGGACATGGCGCCGGGAATGTGGGAGGCAAATTGTCCGTTTACCATCACGTTGACTTGAACGGCAGAGCCTGCAATTGCGCTCGGGACCATTAAAATCAGCACAGTTCGCAAGGCCGTATCACTGAAATTTAGTTTCCAATGGAAACGAAAGCCTAGCTTCCAGAGTGAGGGCACTTGAATGGCCAATTGTGCTACTCCTCCTATCAAGACACCAAAGCACCAACCAAAAATGGCCCGTTCTCCGAAATGAGGATGGTGCCAGTCTTTTTGCGGATCCAAGACGCAGGCAAGAATCACGCCGAAGACGACCGAGACAATGTTGAATACCGTGCTTGCGCTCGCTGGGATACCGAAAATATGCCTCGCGTTCAGCATTCCCATGACCACAGCGGCCAGTGAAACAAAAAGAATGAAAGGAAATAACAACTGAGTCATGCGTACGGTCAGATCGAACTTTCCCTGCACATCCGTAAAGCCGCCGCTGATGAGATAGACAACCTGTGGGGCGAAAAAAACGCCCAGAAGACAAATGACGGCGAGTATTAGCGTCAGCGTGGAGAGGACAAGTCGCGCCAGATGCCAGGCGGAATCGGGGCCTTCTTTTTGCCAGGTCTTCGTGAAAGTCGTTGTGAAAGCGGTGGAAAGTGCACCTTCAGCGAAGAGATCGCGCAGCAGATTCGGGATGCGGAATGCGGCAATGAAGGCGTCTGCAAACATCGTTGCGCCGAACATGAAGGCGAAAATCTGTTCCCGAACCACGCCCATTAATCGAGAGCCCATTACCGCCAGGCCCACCACTGCTGCCGAACGTTTCGAACTGCTCTTCTTTGGTTTCTCTGCGGGGACTGTCGCTTCTGGGGGCGTAGGTTCTATTTCCTTGGGAGGTTCGCTTGCCGGAGGTGGAATCTCTGCGGGACTCGTCGCGCTCATGGTGAGAGCGGCCTCTTCGATTTCCTCCACCCGTTTCAACTCCGTCGTAACGGGTTCTTCGATGAGCGGTTCAGGGCTCGACTGGGCCGCTTCGCTTGCGACGGATTGAATCGCTTCCGCATCCTGAGTGGCGGATGTGGCTTGCGCCGAGTCCGTCTCCGGCGTGGAAAAGAGTTCAGGAGTCTCGGCGGCGACCTTGGCGCTCTTGCGCTTGCGGGGAGGGTTATTTTTCGGAGGAGGCATGATTCAATTGATAAAGGAGGTGATATTTGAGCCAGACTTCGTGCGCGTTGCCCATGGCAATCTCCCACCCTATCTTTCCATCGCAAAATCCGTGTTTTAAAATATAACCCTTGGAAAATCGTACCGCTGCATGGAGAAATGGAGCCAGAGCGTTGCAGCGCCTCCCCTCTTGGTGCGCCGTCTTCGCCCAGCTTGACGCATACTTGGCGCAACGAGCCGAGCGGTCCGCGGCGTCGGTGTAGGTGAAATGATGAAGATGTCCGGGCAGGAGCTGGGCCGTGCCATGAACCTTGACCTGGCCATGGACATCCCCGCCGCTAAATCGCGCCTTGTCCCGGCGATAAAGCCGCACCAGATAATCGGGATACCAGTCGCCATGCCGAATCCATTTTCCCAGATAAAAAACCATCCGCGAGACGCGATAACCATCTGGTGCGTCGGACGAATCTGACGCCTGATCGGTCTTTAACTTGTTGATGGCCCGGATCAACTCTGGGCAAAGCTCTTCATCGGCATCAATGTTGAAGACCCAGGGATGGCTCGCCTGATCCTGGGCGAAATTTTTCTGATGGGTATTGCCCAGCCAATCCTGATGAATGAACCGGGCGTTGAATTGCTGGGCGATCTCGGCCGTCCGGTCCCGGCTTCCCGAATCGACGATGACGATCTCATCCGCGATCGGGGCCACGCTGGCCAGGCAGCGCGGGAGGTTGCGTTCCTCGTTGAGCGTGATGAGGCAAACGGAGATTTTCATGAGGACTTGCGCGAACTCTTCTTCTTTTTCACCGGCGCGGGTTCACTCCAGAACTTTTCTCCTGCCGCAATCGCCATCTCTGCCGTCACGCCTTTCATGCAACCGAAATCGAGGGGGCATTCGCGAAGAAAACAAGGGCTGCACGGCACGTGATGGCGCAGGACAGCAGCCCGCTTCCCCATCGGGCCGGTGAGCAGCGGCTCGGTTGAGCCGAAGATTGCCACGGTCGGCACATCCAGCGCGGAGGCCACATGCATGGCCCCGCTATCGTTGCAAACGACCAGCTTGGCGGCAGCCAGGGTCGACATGAACTCTTCCAGCAAGGTTTGCCCCACCCGATTTTCCGCCTCCGGCATTTGCCTGGAAAATTCATCCGCGATGGTTACATCGCTGGCCGCACCGAGCAGGACAATCCGCGCTTTGTGCTTTTCCGCAAAATGCCGGGCCACGGCGGCGAAGTTCTCAACCGGCCACCTTTTGGCCGGGCCATACTCGGCTCCGGGGCAAAGGGCCAGCATCGGACGATTGTTCGGCACGAGGGGGAGGCGGCGTAATTCCGGCAGGCTGGGATCGTCGGGCGCGCCGAGAGCTTTGACCAAGTCGAGGTAATAGAATTTTTGGTGCAG